>CAWJKX010000052.1:0-8055 GCA_963843065.1 uncultured Bacteroidota bacterium | reverse complement strand
AATCGCTACCCTCGCCGCACACCGCGACTTGTCCTGCCTGGAGGATCGCCGAAATGGAGGGACATCGTGGCCGCAACATGGCGAAGCGGCGCGGCGGCGACTACCCGCCGCCGGGAAGAACCAAACCGTCCGTCCGGCTCTCGGCCAATCGCCGAGCGTCGCCTGAACCAAGGTCAACGCCGCAACCGCTGCGGTATCCGCGCGCAGCACTCTCGGACCCAGGCTCAGTCGAACGACCCGCTGGAATGGCGAGAATCGCCCCGCGTCTCCGCTCGTCGAAACCGCCTTCGGGTCCGATCATCAGCCCCGACGCCCGCTATGCGCAGCTACGCCCGAAAGCGCCTCAATGGGACTGGCCTGAGGCGCGTCTTCGTCGCAAAAAACGAGAAGTCTCCCGGCCGGCCAGTGGGCGAGGTACATCATCGAGCGGCTTGAGGGCCAAGACTTCCGGCGTCCAGATCACGCCGCATTGTTCGGAGGAAAAACAGCGCAGGTCAATACAACGACAAGCGCGTTGAGTGCCCGGAAGGGAATGTGATGTCAACACCATTGCTCCAACTGGATACTGTCAGCCGCACCTATACGTCGGGGGGCGAACCGTTGACGGTGCTCAAAGGAGTAAGTCTAACGATTCAGAGCGGTGAATTCGTCGCTATCATGGGCGCATCCGGCTCGGGCAAGTCCACGCTCATGAACATTCTCGGGTGTCTCGACAAGCCAACGAGCGGCAGCTATTCCATCCGCGGCATCAACGTTGCCAGCCTCAACGGCGATGCGCTGGCAGCCTTGCGGCGCGACACATTTGGTTTCATCTTTCAGCGCTACAACCTCATGTCCGATTTGAACGCTGTCGAAAATGCGGAGGTTCCCGCCGTCTACTGCGGTATGGCGAAGACGAAGCGGCAGGCGCATGCTAGTGATCTCTTGGTGGAACTCGGACTCGGAGACCGGCTGACGCATCAACCCAATCAACTCTCCGGCGGCCAGCAGCAGCGCGTCAGCATCGCCCGTGCGCTCATGAACGGCGGGCCGGTGATTCTGGCTGATGAACCTACGGGAGCCCTGGACAGTCAGGGGGGCAAAGAGGTCATGGCCATTCTGGAGAAACTGCATGGGCAGGGGCACACGATTATTGTGGTAACCCACGACAGCGATATTGCCGCGTACGCACACCGCATCGTTCATATTGCCGACGGCTGCATCACATCCGACGAGCCGCAGCAGAAAGAGAAGACAGCGAATCAGGTACAGACCGGCGAAACGAGAAAGGACACAAATGCGGATGTGGCGGTCCTTGGAGAATCATTGAAAATGGCATTTCGGTCGCTGGTCCACAATCGGTTGCGGACCCTGCTGACCATGTTGGGCATCATCATCGGCGTGGCTTCTGTGGTCGCGTTGATGGCGATCGGAAACGGTGCAGAACAGGACGTCGTTGAGCGCATCCAGGCCATGGGGACCGACCTGCTGACGATCATGCGCGGACCTCCCGCTGTTCGCGCTTCAGCAGACATGGTGACAAGTTTTCTGCCTGAAGACCTGCCCTCAATCGGCAGTGTGCCTGGAGTCGAAATGGCAATTCCAGAAACGAACATGTCATCACTCCTCCGTTTTGGCAACCAGGATTTAACGATCACGGCGGTCGGAACCGGCGAATTCTTTCCGCAGGTGCACGATTGGCCGCCGCAATCGGGCGTGTTTTTCTCGGCAGAACACGTCAAGCGTTATTCCCAAGTCGTTGTGCTCGGACAGACGGTAGTGAACAACCTGTTCCCCGCCGGCACCAATCCGCTGGGGCAGTACGTGCTCATTGGCAGTGCGCCGTTCCTGGTCATTGGTGTTTTAACGACAAAAGGCCTGACCCCGCGTGGAGACGATATGGATAATTCGGTTTGGCTCCCCTACACAACTGCCGGAGCGCGAATCTTCGGTCAACGCTTCTTTAATGATATCGTCGTACAGAGTAAAGCCGGGCGCTGACATGAGTGCCGTGCAAGTGGATCTCCATACGCTTTTGATGAAACGCCATGGCAAGGAAGATTTTAACATTCGGAATATGGCCGATACCATCGAGGCCGCCGACGAAACGCAGAACACGCTCACCTATCTGCTGGCGGCAATTGCGGTGATCTCACTCGTTGTCGGAGGTATCGGCGTGATGAACATTATGCTCGTCTGGGTCACCGAGCGAACGCGAGAAATCGGCATCCGCATGGCGATAGGTGCGCGCGGGTTCGACGTGCTGTTCCAGTTTCTAACGGAGGCTGTGATGGTTTGCTTTATCGGCGGGTTGGCGGGTGTTTTCGTCGGACTCGGCGGAGGCATGGCGACCACCGCGATAGCCGGCTGGCGGGTAATATTTACGGCACCGCCGATCATCATTGCCTTCGCGTGTGCTTTTCTGACGGGAGTCATTTTTGGCTATCTTCCGGCGAGAAAAGCTGCGCACCTCGACCCGATCGAAGCGCTTGCTCGCGATTAGAAAAACAGTGAGCCGTTCTTCGCTGCATTCTTTTTGTTTATGAAAAAAAATGTGATCGTAAATTAAATAAAGAACGTTCAATTCCACAAATAGGAGAACCGTTATGGGAAAAGGTCAGAACAGCAAAAAGGACTCAAAGAAAGAGCCGGCGAAAACCATGAAGGAGAAAAAGGCGGCTAAGCGAGATAAGAAAAATGAAAAGATGGGGCATGTAAACCTTGATCAACAGATGAGCTGAGGTTTTAGATAAAGACGGTTGTCTATCTCACTCAACTTTATTTATTTGAAGGGACACCAGTGTCATTTCAAATTGTATTTTGTGATCTATCGTAATCCTTCTGCCAAAGGCATCCCTTCGGGAGACGCAGCCGCGATGGCTCATCCTGAGCAAGCGGAGCGCGTCGAAGGAGGCCGTCGCGTCCCGCCGAGAAGCGGCGGGATCAGGATGAACACGTTTGCATAATACAGGATTATCTTTGAGAAACAGTATTAGTAAATCAAAATGGGACATCCCCAGGAGATAAAATATTATGAAGAAAAGAGAACCACAATCTCATCGTCAGACGCTTCCAAAATCCCCTACCAGCATTGAAGGATTGGACGAAATCACCGGCGGCGGATTGCCGAAGGGCAGGCCGACGCTAGTCTGCGGAGGTGCGGGCTGCGGAAAGACCCTCTTAGCCATGGAGTTTCTCGTCCGCGGCGCAACACAGTATAATGAACCGGGTGTCTTTATTTCGTTCGAGGAAACAGCGAAAGAACTCACAGCAAACGTCGCTTCGCTGGGGTTCGATTTGGACAACCTTGTAGAGCGCAAAAAGATTTGGCTTGAGCACATTCACATCGAACGGGGTGAAATCGAACAAAGCGGTGAATACGATTTGGAAGGTTTGTTTATCAGGATCCATCTCGCAATTGAGACTATCGGTGCTAAGCGTGTTGTGATGGATACCATAGAATCACTCTTTTCAGAATTGCCGAATCCTCTTATACTGCGTGCTGAACTGCGCCGGTTATTCCGCTGGCTGAAAAGAAAAGGCGTAACAACAATAATTACTGCAGAGCGAGGCGAAGGTTCCTTAACACGTCAAGGTTTGGAAGAGTTACGTCTCGGATTGTGTCATCCTGCTCGATCATCGCGTGAACGACCAATCATCCATACGCCGGCTGCGTATTGTCAAATATCGCGGCTCAACGCACGGTACGAACGAATATCCTTTCCTTATTGATGAAGACGGATTTTCCGTTCTGCCCGTCACTTCCCTGGGACTGAATTACCTTTCATCCCCCGAGAGAATTTCCACCGGTATTTCGCGTCTTGACACAATGCTCTCCGGTAAAGGTTACTATCGCGGCAGCACAGTGCTTGTTTCAGGCACCGCCGGGACGGGCAAGACGAGCGTTGCCGCGCAATTTGTTGAAGCGGCATGCAAGAGGGGAGAACGCGTTCTCTTTTTTAGTTTCGAAGAATCTCCCAGTCAGCTTGCGCGCAATATGCGTTCAATTGGAATAAATTTAGAACAGTGGGTGAAAAAAGGATTGCTTCAGTTTCATGCAACACGTCCGACACTCTATGGCTTGGAAACTCACCTGACGACGAGTATCAAATTGATCAATGACTTTAAACCTAGCATCGTTATCCTCGACCCTATTAATGGATTCGTGATGGGAGATAACCAGACTGAAGTCAAAACAATGTTACTGCGCCTTGTAGATTTTTTGAAGATGAAGCGGATCACTGCATTCTTCACAAGTCTCACTTTCAGCGGCGATACTTTGGATATGACCGATATTTACATCTCATCGTTGATAGATACATGGCTGCTTCTGCGTGATATTGAAATTGGGGGTGAGCGTAACAGAGGATTGTACGTGCTGAAATCGCGCGGCATGGCGCACTCCAACCAGATTCGCGAGTTCAGGCTGACAAACCACGGTATCGAACTGGTGGATGTCTATGTCGGTGCCGAGGGCGTCTTGACCGGTTCGGCTCGATTATCGCAAGAGACGAAAGATGATGCGGAACAATTATTGCGTCAGGAAGAAATCGGAAGCAAACAATTCGGATTAGAGCGGAAGCGTGAAGCAATGGAAGCTCAGATTATTGTGCTGCGGTCTGAATTTGAAGCTGAACAAGCAGAAGCGCTCAAAGTGATCGGGATTGAAAAAGCAAGGAATGAACGCTTCAGTCAAGACAAAATAAAAATGGGTAAGAGCCGAAGAGGTGATGTCCACATAAAAGCAACCGGCACAAAAAAGGATAAAATAAACAGTAAAAGGAACTAACGGTGAACATCAAAAACCACAAATCAGAAATAGTCGGGCGAAAAGAACATCCGGCCAAGTCAAGAAGCGACAAATGGGATTTGCGTCTGTATGTTGCCGGGCAGACTCCAAAAGCCGGGGCCGCCTTCGGCAATCTTAAGTTAATTTGTGAAGAAAAATTGAAAGGCAAATACCATATAAAGGTGATTGACCTTCTGAAGAATCCACAGATTGCTCATGATGACCAAATCCTCGCCGTCCCGACATTAATCCGTAAATTTCCTTTGCAGGTAAAAAAAGTTATTGGCGATCTTTCTGAAACAGATCGTGTGCTGGCCGGGTTAGACCTCATAGAACACAGCGCGCTGAAAGGCAGGTAAGAAAGCGGTTTATGAGAACACGCAGAACCGCCGGATGTATTCATTTAGAAACTTAAAAATATCTCTCAAATGGAAAAAATAGCTTTGCAGCAGCTCCAGAATGAAAACCAGGAAGCAGAACTCATCACGGACGATATTGCTGAAACTGTTTCTGTTCCAATATTTAAGAGATTCTTCTTAGAAGTGTCTTCGCTTACAATTTTTACTTTGCGTTTTTTCAAAGAAGTGTTTAAACCGCCGTATGAGTTTAATGAACTGATGAAACAGTCTTTTCTGAACGGCTATAAGTCTTTTCCTTTGATAAGTATTACCGCTTTTATCATGGGGCTGGTTCTCACGATTCAGTCAAGACCTTCGTTGGCAAAGTTTGGAGCGGAATCGTGGCTGCCTGCCATGGTAGCGGTTTCAATCGTACGGGAAATAGGTCCGACGATAACTGCACTAATTTTTGCCGGAAAAGTCGGGTCGGGGATCGGGGCAGAGCTGGCATCGATGAATGTCACGGAGCAGATTGACGCGATGCAGGTGTCGGGCACCAATCCGTTTAAATATCTCGTGGTGACAAGGGTACTTTCTGCGACATTGATGCTTCCGCTGCTGGTAGTTCTTGCCGATGGTGTCGGTATGGTAGGTTCATTCGTCGGCGTCAACTTAAGAGGAAGTGTAAGCGGTTCCTTATTTTTATCGCAGGTATTTCAAAGTCTCGACTTTAAAGACCTCTTCCCGGCTGTGGTCAAAACCTTTTTCTTCGGCTTTGCAATTGGACTTATAGGATCCTATAAGGGATATAATTCAAATAAAGGGACTGAAGGAGTCGGGAAAGCGGCGAACTCAGCCGTAGTGTTCGGATCGTTAATGGTTTTTCTTATTGATATGGTAGCTGTGCAAATTACAAGTTTGTTTCAAAACTAAATCGAGCGCTGAAAAGAATGACGTTTTCTGCTACATCCATAACAGCTGAACACGATAAAAAGCAAAACGCTTTTGTCGTCGTTGAGATGGAGCACCTTAAAAAATCTTTTGGAAATAATCATGTGTTGCAGGATATCAATTTAGTCCTTAATAAAGGAGAAAACCTGGTCATACTGGGGAAATCCGGAACCGGCAAATCCGTTCTCATAAAATGTATCGTGGGATTGGTTGATATTGACGAAGGCACGCTCTGTATATTCGGACAGAATATTTCCGAACTCAAGGAGAGGGAGCTCATCGTGCTGAGAAAAAAGATAGGGTTCCTTTTTCAAAGCGGCGCGCTCTATGATTCCATGACAGTGAGAGAAAATCTTGAATTCCCGCTCAGAAGACAATTGGGATCCATACCGAAAGAGAAAATGAACTCACTGGTTGAAGAAGCATTGCAGGACGTAGGACTTGGTGAAGCAATTGATATGACGCCCTCGGAGCTTTCCGGCGGTATGCGGAAACGGCTCGGTTTAGCACGGACCTTGATTTTGAAACCTGAAATAATGCTCTATGATGAACCTACCACCGGGCTCGATCCTATCACATCGAGAGAAATAAGCCATCTTATCCTGGAAGTCCAAAAGAAATACAACACGTCTTCCATCATTATCACACACGATATTGAATGCACCAAGCTCATAGCAAATCGCATTATCGTGATGAAAGATGGAACATGTGCTGCGGAAGGTTCGTATGCCGACCTTGCAAATTCAACCGATGCATGGATACGGTCATTTTTTGAATAAACCATGCTGCGGAAAATGTTAGTATTATTGCCACGAAGACACTATGCCACTCAGAAAGACAAATCTTATTATTACTGGAAATTACAAAATGGAGTTTTCCTTAAGAATCTTTGTGTCTTGGTGCCTTCGTGGCATGCCTTTTAAATCATGTGTCGGATCGGTGAATAATACATCGGAAAAATAACAAAGCGGACCATATGAAAAAAAACACAAGCTATAAAATCAGGCTGGGAATATTTGTCTCCGTGGGGATAGCGGTATTCATTATAGCGATTTATTTTATCGGTGCGAGGCAGCAGTTATTCCGGAGCACCTTTCACGTCAGCGGGGTATTTAAAGATGTCTCCGGACTTCGACCGGGAAATAACGTACTGCTCTCAGGGATCAACGTGGGGACTGTAGAAGATATCAGTATCGTTAGCGACACTTCCATCAGAGTAGAAATATTAGTTGATGAAAGTGATCGAAGGTTTATTAAGAAGAATGCGGTTGCGGGTATCGGGTCGGAGGGACTGATGGGAAATAAAGTTATCGTCTTAAATCCGGGAACAGGCGGGAAAAAGGAAATAGAAGACAACGATACCGTCCAAACAATCCAGCCGATCAGCATGGACGATATTATGGTATCATTGAAATCAACGATTGATAATACGTCCACGATCACAACTTCTTTGTCAAAGATTACAAACAATATACAATCGGGAAAAGGAACAATAGGGCGGTTGCTCATGGATCAATCGATGGCGCAAAATTTCGATTCTTCCATTGTTAACCTAAAAAAAGGTTCAGAAGGATTAAAAAATCTCGTGGATTCATCAAAAGCCAGCTTCGCACAAAATTTCGATTCTATTTTTGTTAATCTGAAAGAAGGTTCGGCAGGGCTTAAAGTGCTTGCGGACAAGGCAAAGAGCAGCTGGTTGTTGTGGGGTTTTTAAGATTTGAAAATTCCTTTTTGACTGCCGTTCCTTTGCGAACAGGAAATTGCATCATCCAAAAGGTTTAGATCCTTTTTCATCCCTTCGGCTGATTGCTTGTGGTTCCTAAATAGTTGCACCTTAATCATGATAACACGCGAAAAATTCGATAACATATAAATGAGGAGTACATAAATGAAAAGTTCTTGTTATGCAGTCATTGCAGTCTGTTTGTTCTTTATCGCTCAACGGTCCGTTGCTCAAGAGCACAACTTTGGACTGGGCGTGATCATCGGCGAACCGAC
>CAWJKX010000051.1:0-7116 GCA_963843065.1 uncultured Bacteroidota bacterium | reverse complement strand
CATATCTGACGTACAGAGTTTCGGTATACCAGTATTTAGAAGTTCCTAAAACGGTTGCGCATGAGACGGTCGAGGGAACGGAAGACGAGGCCATCACGCGTGCAAAGGAGTTGCTGTTAAAATCCGACGGAGATGTTGTTGTTGTCGCAATTGTGGCCAGCGGTGAGACGCGGGTTGTCCACCGCTTTGAAAAAGTGAACAAAGCATCGGTGACGATTTTTCCAGTGTGATCGTAAACAATTTTTTTTCGCAAAGCAATGATGATTAAAGCAGACACCGCGGTTGCCAGGCGCATGGAATGGATGAAGGAGTTCGAAGAAAGGAAAAGCGTTCCTTCTATTTGTCAGAAATACTCCATTAGCCGCAAGACGTTCTACAAATGGTTGAAGCGGATAAGAAATCCTCGTTTAACGTGTCGAGCCTCGGAGATCGCTCCCGGCGCCCGCATCACAGTCCCCACGCCACGCCCCCGGCGATCATTCAGCGGCTGCGCGAGCTTCGGGAGAAAACCGGCTTCGGACAAAAACGGCTGAAGCTTTATCTCTCGATATGGTACGATGTAGAATTATCGGAAAGCGCGATCTGGAAGCTGCTCAAGAAATCCGGCGTCGACATGAAACTCAAAAAGCCCCACCGCCGAAAACTCCGCCCTAACGACGCGCTTCTCCCCGGCGACCGGGTCATCCTGACCTTCAAGTTTATCGCAAGTCTGGACGGTAAACAGCATTTTGTCCAATATAGCGCGATCGATGAGTGCTCCCATCTGCGCATCACGAAGATTTACGGTCGCCATTCGACACTTTCGGCGCTCGATTTCATTCGGTTTGGACTGATGCATTTTCCCTTTTTAATTCGTTATATTCAGACACCGCTCGACAATGCGTTTGCCAGCGTTTCAAAGCCGCGCACGCACGCATTTACAATGAACCTGCGGAAGCTGGGCATCAAGCATGAGGTTCCGTCGAAGAAAAAACTTGCGGTGAACAGATTCATGGAACGGATCAAACGGTTTGATGAAGTCGAACCTTCTTTGGCAAAACCGTTTTCATCACCGGACGATCTGCAGCAGGAGGCCGCCAGGTATTTGTACCGTTCAACAACGAACGCCCGATCCCGCTCATTGAAAATATGTCGCCGGTGGAAAAGCTCCGCACGTATCAACAATTTCACGGCATCACCACATTCGACCCCTATACCATATCACGATAAACCGGAACCCGAGCAATGCAAAAAAGTATTCTTGTAGTCGACGACGAAAAAGACATTGTCGAAATGCTGCAATACAATCTTGAAAAAGAGGGATACAGATCCTCACGGCGCAAACGGCAAACAGGCGCTCAAACAGGTGAAACGGCATGTAGACTTGATTCTTCTCGACATCATGATGACCGAGATGAACGGCCTGGACGTCCTGCGCGAATTGAAACGCGTGGAAAGGACAAAATCCATTCCCGTGCTTTTCCTGACGGCGAAGAGTTCCGAAATTGACGAAGTGATCGGACTCGAACTCGGTGCGGAAGATTATATCGTAAAGCCGATCAGCATAAAAAAACTCATTGCACGCGTGCGGACTGCCATGCGAAGAGATAAGAAGGAAGACTCGGGCGCCGAAGCGTCAAATATCATTCGTATCGAAGACCTAGAGATCAACGTGCCGAACTATACGGCGACACTTGGAACAAAAGCGCTGGTTTTTCCCAAAAAGGAATTTGAAACGCTCGTGTACCTTTCCGTCACCGGGGCCGCGTGATTTCCAGAGATGTCCTTCTCAACGCCGTATGGGGTGAAGGAGTTTTTGTCGTAGACCGGACGGTTGATGTCCACATCAGAAAAATCAGGGAGAAGCTCGGAAAATTTGCCGAGATGATCGAGACCGTGAAAGGGGTCGGCTACCGGTTCAAAGCATGACTATGAAACGTATCCAGTCAAAAATAACGCTCACATACCTGATCCTTGCCGTCGCCATCATCGCCGCGGTCTGGGAGGGGATGGTACGAACCTCGAAATCGATCTCTGTTCGAAGACCGCGGCGATGATGGCGACGGCAAGGATCAGGTATGTGAGCGTTATTTTTGACTGGATACGTTTCATAGTCATGCTTTGAACCGGTAGCCGACCCCTTTCACGGTCTCGATCATCTCGGCAATTTTTCCGAGCTTCTCCCTGATTTTTCTGATGTGGACATCAACCGTCCGGTCGACGACAAAAACTCCTTCACCCCATACGGCGTTGAGAAGGACATCTCTGGAAATCACGCGGCCCCGGTGACGGAAAGGTACACGAGCGTTTCAAATTCCTTTTTGGGAAAAACCAGCGCTTTTGTTCCAAGTGTCGCCGTATAGTTCGGCACGTTGATCTCTAGGTCTTCGATACGAATGATATTTGACGCTTCGGCGCCCGAGTCTTCCTTCTTATCTCTTCGCATGGCAGTCCGCACGCGTGCAATGAGTTTTTTTATGCTGATCGGCTTTACGATATAATCTTCCGCACCGAGTTCGAGTCCGATCACTTCGTCAATTTCGGAACTCTTCGCCGTCAGGAAAAGCACGGGAATGGATTTTGTCCTTTCCACGCGTTTCAATTCGCGCAGGACGTCCAGGCCGTTCATCTCGGTCATCATGATGTCGAGAAGAATCAAGTCTACATGCCGTTTTACCTGTTCGAGCGCCTGTTTGCCGTTTCGCGCCGTGAGGACTTTGTATCCCTCTTTTTCAAGATTGTATTGCAGCATTTCGACAATGTCTTTTTCGTCGTCGACTACAAGAATACTTTTTTGCATTGCTCGGGTTCCGGTTTATCGTGATATGGTATAGGGGTCGAACGTGGTGATGCCGTGAAATTGTTGATACGTGCGGAGCTTTTCCACCGGCGACATATTTTCAATGAGCGGGATCGGGCGTTCGTTGTTGTAACGGTACAAATACCTGGCGGCCTCCTGCTGCAGATCGTCCGGTGATGAAAACGGTTTTGCCAAATAAGGTTCGACTTCATCAAACCGTTTGATCCGTTCCATGAATCTGTTCACCGCAAGTTTTTTCTTCGACGGAACCTCATGCTTGATGCCCAGCTTCCGCAGGTTCATTGTAAATGCGTGCGTGCGCGGCTTTGAAACGCTGGCAAACGCATTGTCGAGCGGTGTCTGAATATAACGAATTAAAAAGGGAAAATGCATCAGTCCAAACCGAATGAAATCGAGCGCCGAAAGTGTCGAATGGCGACCGTAAATCTTCGTGATGCGCAGATGGGAGCACTCATCGATCGCGCTATATTGGACAAAATGCTGTTTACCGTCCAGACTTGCGATAAACTTGAAGGTCAGGATGACCCGGTCGCCGGGGAGAAGCGCGTCGTTAGGGCGCAGTTTTCGGCGGTGGGGCTTTTTGAGTTTCATGTCGACGCCGGATTTCTTGAGCAGCTTCCAGATCGCGCTTTCCGATAATTCTACATCGTACCATATCGAGAGATAAAGCTTCAGCCGTTTTTGTCCGAAGCCGGTTTTCTCCCGAAGCTCGCGCAGCCGCTGAATGATCGCCGGGGGTGTGGCGTGGGGACTGTGATGCGGGCGCCGGGAGCGATCTCCGAGGCTCGACACGTTAAACGAGGATTTCTTGTACCGCTTCAACCATTTGTAGAACGTCTTGCGGCTAATGGAGTATTTCTGACAAATAGAAGGAACGCTTTTCCTTTCTTCGAACTCCTTCATCCATTCCATGCGCCTGGCAACCGCGGTGTCTGCTTTAATCATCATTGCTTTGCGAAAAAAAATTGTTTACGATCACACTGGAAAAATCGTCACGATGCTTTGTTCACTTTTTCAAAGCGGTGGACAACCCGCGTCTCACCGCTGGCCACAATTGCGACAACAACAACATCTCCGTCGGATTTTAACAGCAACTCCTTTGCACGCGTGATGGCCTCGTCTTCCGTTCCCTCGACCGTCTCATGCGCAACCGTTTTAGGAACTTCTAAATACTGGTATACCGAAACTCTGTACGTCATATGGCTCCTTGTAAAATCATACGAAACAAACTTCCTAAATCGCCGTTTCCACCGCTTCCCACAACAACTCGGCAACATCTTTTACCTGTACCCGTTCGCTCGCTTCTTTTGCCTTCACACCGTCGGTCATCATCGTCATACAGAACGGGCAGGCAGTCCCGACTGTTCCCGCTTTCGTAAACAAAGCCTCTTCCGTTCGCTCTATGTTAATGCGTTTCCCTTCCTTCTCTTCCATCCACATTCTGCCTCCCCCCGCACCGCAGCACAACCCTTTGTCTTTCGACCGGGGCATCTCAGCCAGGAACATACCGGGGATTGAGCGCAGCAGTGAGCGTGGAGAATCGATAACACCGTTGTATCGTGCAAGATAGCAGGAATCATGGAATGTCGCTGTCTCGCGCAGCGGGCGCGACACGGTAATCTTTCCGGCTTCCACCAATTCCAAAAGAAAATCTGTGTGGTGGACAACCTCATAGTTGCCGCCGAATTGGGGATACTCATTCTTGAGGGAATGAAAACAGTGCGGGCATGTAGCGACAATTTTTTTCACGTCGTACCGGTTCAACGTCTCCACGTTCTCGGTCATCAATGTCTGGGCAAGATACTCGTTCCCCATCCGGCGTGCAGCATCACCGTTGCATTTTTCTTCAAGGCCGAGAATTGCAAACTTCACTCCGGCGTGCTTGAGTAATTTGGAAAAGGCCTGCGCGACCTTCCTGTAGCGTGCGTCGTACGCACCGGCACAGCCGACCCAGAACAGAACCTCGACATCGCCGCCGTCCGACATGCGCGCAATATCCATCCCTTCAGCCCAATCGGCTCGGGAGGAATGGCTGAAACCCCACGGCGTGAAGTTGCGCTCAAGATTATCAAACGTTGACCGAAGTTCGGCGGGGAAACGGGATTCATTCAACACCAGGCCGCGCCGCAAGTCGACGATCTCGTCCACGTGCTCGATCATCACCGGGCATTCGTACATACACGCCATACACGTTGTACACGCCCACAATTCATCCTCAGTGATGAACCGGTCGATAAGCGCATGGGCCATAATGTCGCTCCCCTCATCAGCCTTCATTCCACCGGCAAGCAACGGAGCTTTTTCCATCGTTCGGCGGCGTGTATCCACAATTATTTTTCGCGGCGAGAGACGTTTGCCGGTGAGGTTTGCCGGACACACTGAATCGCAGCGGCCGCATTCCGTGCAGGTATAACCGTCGAGCAGTTGTTTCCACGTCAGGTCATCCACATCGGACGCCCCAAACTTTGTCGCCGTTTCATCGTTGAGGGGAATCGGTGTCAACGCTCCGCGAGATTTCAGTGCTAGAGAAATACACGTTCGGGATCGACGTCAATACATGAAGATGCTTTGAGTATGGAAGATAGTTCAGGAAGCCGAGGACAAGAACGATATGCGTCCACCAGAACGCCCGACTCCATCCATCTGTAGAAGCGTTGCCTGAAAAGATCGCCGCCATCGCTGACGATATTGGGATACCTAAGACCGGCACCATATTCCCCGAGCGATATGCGTGCAGCGTTTTGAAGAAGCAGTGTCGACACAATCAGGAGAATCCACACAAGAATCACTGCGGCGTCAGCGTTTCCATGTGCACCGGCCTGAAGCCGTTTCACCCGCGATATGAACCTTCTCCAGAGAGCTAGCGCAACCGATACGATAACAAGAACGCAAAATATTTCCTGCGTGAACGTGACAAGAGAATAAATCCTCCCCAGAAAGCGAAAAGAAAAATGCCCAGTAATTCCCTCTCCAATCGATTCAACGACCGCTGCGATGAGTGCGAGAAATCCCCAAAAGATCGCACCGTGCATTAATCCGGCGAGCGGCTCGCGGAGCAGCTTCGTCTGCAGCAGCGCAACGTTCATCACTCTTCGCAGCCGCCGCAGAGGGCGGTCAAACCGGTCTTCCGGTTTGCCGATTTGCAAATATGATAGAAGCCGTCGCGCGCTGAATCCAAAAAATAAAAGCGAAGCAAGGAGGACAATTGTGAAAAGAATGTTTGATGGTCCCATGATGCCCGGACTAGATAAATGCTGGCTGCTGTGAAAATCTAAAACGTGAGCGATCCTTCCACCACTGTAACGGCATTTCCCACGATCGCAACGGACGTCGGCTTGCCGTGCTCAACCTGAACCTCCACCTTGACACGCCCCGGCCTGCCAATTGCGTCGCCTTGTTCGCCGATCATCTCTATTAACCCATCGGATTTCCCGACGAGACCTTGTTCGACCATGTACACGCCGAGCGGCCCGTTGGCAGAGCCGGTGACCGGGTCCTCGTCGATGCCGTCATTCGGCGCGAAGAAGCGGGAATGAAAAGTCGACGAACGATCGATTGTTTCGGCAGAGAAAACGCAAACGCCTAAAAGCTTTTTGCGAAGCAATACTTTTTTCAGGAGCTGGAAATCGGGACGCAAGTCATACAAAACGGAGAGCCGCCGAACCGGCAAGTATGCGTTGACCCAGGAAACACAGGGGAGCCGCTTGTCAAAATCGTTCTCCTGCATTCCCAGCGGGGGTAAAAAATCGGTCTTCAAGTGTTGATTCTTCTTGAACTGCGGCATCGGGAGCGAAAACTTCACCGTTGCGATTCCACTCTTTTTTACGACAAGAACATCCAGAATTCCCGAGGCCGTCTCAAGATGAAATGCATAGGATCCGTTCTTCTTCATGCCATACAAGTTTTCTTCGGCAAGAGCATGGAAACCGGCGATCGTGCCATGTCCGCACAACGCCACTTCGTTGGTCGGCGTGAACCAGCGGATACGCAGGTCGGCGTGTTTGTTCGACGGAGAAAGCACGAATGCCGTTTCGGAAAGATTCATTTCCCGTGAAATGCTCTGCATCTGTTCTTCAGTCAGACCGTCTCCCGAAAGGACAACGGCAGCAGGATTCCCTGCAAACGCCTTTGACGTAAACGCGTCGATATGTTTAACGGTCAACGATTTCATCCTCGCCGCCCTGCAAGCGAAACCGCGATGAGGGTATTTTTCTCTTTGATATAATACGCTGTCGACTCGTCGACAAAAAAGGAATCGGGCACAGCGCCGGGTGTCGAGGAATTAGCAATACGTGGTTGTGCCTGCTTCTCAACTC
>CAWJKX010000050.1:0-47847 GCA_963843065.1 uncultured Bacteroidota bacterium | reverse complement strand
AAAATTCTTGCGCACCTTCCAATCGAACGCCGTCTTCAACGCGTTCTCGACTGCAAGCGCACCGCCGTCAACAAAAAAAACGTACGGCAGATATTCCGGTTGAACAATTCGGTAAAAAGTCTCGACAAACTCCGCCATTTCTACGCTGTAAACATCGGAATTCGACGGTTTATTAACTGCAACAGCGGCAAGTTTCTCGAGGAACTCTCGTTCCGTCATCTTCGGATGATTCATGCCAACCGCGGACGATCCAAAGAAAGAGAAAAAGTCGAGATACCGCTTGTTAAATCGTGAATCGTACAAATAACAGCCTTGACTCTTTTTCAAATCGACAACCAAATCAAACCCGTCAACCAGCATATGCCGCGAGAGCGTAAGATGGACGTCTGTCGATGGGACTACAATTGAAGTTTTCGTGGTAGGTTTGCTTAGTGTTGTCTTTTGACGGCTGTTGCCGCCGTTATTCTTCGCGCCTAATCCGGCGCTTGCTGCTCTGGTCGTTGATTCTGACATGTTACACCTCCAGGATTTTTCAGTTCGATGAATGAGCGGCACAAAAACCTTACCTCACTCACCATCGCTCAGAAAAACTCCTGATGCTCGTACAACGAAACGAAATAAAGGCGAAACATGCTTGTCATTTTAGTAATTGTCTATTTGTGCTCTCTGCAACGTACCGCTGTAATCGACATACACAGCTTTCCACTCTGTGAAGAAATCGTACACCGTCCAGCCTCCCTCTCGATGGCCGTTGCCGGTCTGCTTCACCCCGCCGAACGGCAAGTGGGCCTCTGCCCCGATTGTAGGAACATTGACATAGGTGATGCCGGCTTTGATATCCCGCACCGCTATAAACGCTTTGTTGACATCACGAGTGTATATTGATGATGAAAGTCCATAGACGGTGTTGTTGAGAATCGAAATGCTCTCGTCCAAAGATCTCGAGCGGATCACTGACAACACGGGGCCGAATATCTCTTCTTTCGCAATCCGCATTTCAGGAGTTACGTCACTGAAAATCGTCGGCTCGTAAAACCACCCCTTGTTGAGTCCGTCTCCACTCGCAATCGAACCGCCGGCTGCGAGCTTCGCCCCTTCTTTCTGTCCGATTTCAACGTATGAATGGACGGACTCACGCTGTTTTTCATTTACACATGGACCAACGTCGGTCGACGGCAACAAACCGTCGCCGAGCTTTAATTTCTTCGTTCGCTCAACAAGCATCGACATGAATTTGTCATAAATTGTTTCGTGCAGGATGAGCCGGCTTGTAGCCGTGCATCTCTGCCCTGTTGTTCCGAAGGCTCCCCACAAAACTCCTTCCAGCGCGAGGTCAAGGTCTGCATCATCCATCACGATCTGGGCATTTTTTCCTCCAAGCTCAAGCGAGACTCTCTTTAAAGTCTCACTCGAATCTTTTTGGATTTGTTTTCCAACGACCGTCGAGCCGGTAAAAGAAATCAAATCAATGTCGGGATGGGAAGTAATTGCGTTGCCGACCTCACTTCCGCTTCCATGAACAATGTTCACGACACCATCCGGTATACCAGCGTCCATCATGATCTCAACCAACGCGGCAGCTGTTTTCGGAGTGTCTGTCGCCGGTTTAAAAACAACGGTGTTGCCGGAAAGGACGGCGGGAAAAATCTTCCACGTAGGAATCGCCATCGGGAAATTCCATGGGGTGATGACGCCTGCAACTCCTATTGGAACGCGGATCGCCATGGCAAATTTATTCGGCAGCTCCGAAGGAACGGTATGGCCGAACAAGCGTCGTCCCTCCGATGAAGCATAGTATGCAGTGTCAATTCCTTCCTGGACATCCCCTCGAGTTTCCGCTATGACTTTTCCCATCTCCCGGGTCATCTCCCGCGCAAGTTCCTCTTTTCGAGCCACCATGATGTCGCCGATCTTCCGCAAAATGTCGCCGCGCTTCGGCGCAGGAACGAGCCGCCATTTTTCAAAAGCCGAGCGGGCAGCTTTCACGGCTTCGTCGACGTCCTCTTTTGATGACTTCGGAAAAACACCAATCAGTTCATCCCAATTCGCAGGATTACGATTCTCGAATGTCTTCCCGGACTTCGCGTCGATCCATTTTCCGTTGATAAGGTTATGAAATTTCTGAGGCATGATTACTCCAAAAAAATGCCACCCATTGCTGAAGCTTTGTTAGGAGACGAGGTTCACCTCCGTGTGGTTATTTCCCCAACCCAACCCTCTCAAAAATATAGTCGACATAACGCAGGCTTTTCGTCGGGTCAAAAGCATCGTCGAGATCGTGTTTTGAGAGCAATGCAGTTACTTCACCATCTCCCTCCAGCACTTCTTTAAAATTCTTTTTGGACTGCCACACGTCCATGGCATCTTTCTGAACGATGCGATAGGCATCCTCCCGTTTCATCCCCTTTGTCGTCAACGCAAGCAAAACGGGCTGTGAAAAAACCAGTCCATGAGTAAGATCGATATTTTTTCTCATATTCTCCGGATACACGAGAAGCTTATCAAGAACGTTCGTCGTGAGTGCAATCATGTAATCGAGGAGGATACAACTGTCCGGAACGACAATTCGTTCGACGGATGAGTGTGTGATGTCCCGCTCGTGCCACAAAGCGACATTCTCCAGCGCTGCCTGTGCATTTCCTCGAAGAACGCGCGACAGCCCGGCGATTCGCTCGCACGTAATCGGGTTGCGCTTGTGCGGCATCGCTGAAGACCCTTTCTGCCCCTTCGAAAAGTATTCTTCAGCTTCCAACACTTCCGTTTTTTGGAGATGGCGGATTTCCGTCGCGAATTTTTCCAGCGAACTCCCGATCACGGCGAGAGTCGTCATAAATTCCGCGTGACGGTCGCGCTGAAGAATTTGTGTCGATACCGGCGCCGGTTTCAGCCCCAGTTTTGCACAAACGTATTCTTCAACGCTGGGGCTCAGATGCTCGAATGTTCCAACGGCGCCGGAAATCTGGCCCACGGAAACAGTTTCGATAGCGCGGCGCAGGCGTTCGATGTTCCGGCGCGTCTCATCAAACCAAAGTGCTAATTTTAACCCGAAGGTTGTCGGCTCCGCATGGATGCCGTGAGAACGTCCGATCATTACTGTCTTCTTGAATTCCTTTGCACGCCGGGCGAGAACATCCCGCAAAGCTTCCAGTCCTTTGAAAAGAAGCTCGCCGGATTGCTTCATCTGCACAGCAAGCGCCGTGTCAAGCACGTCCGACGACGTCATGCCGAGATGGATGTAGCGCGATTCCGGACCGACATAT
Source organism: uncultured Bacteroidota bacterium (assembly GCA_963843065.1). GTDB lineage: Bacteria > Bacteroidota > Ignavibacteria > UBA10030 > UBA8401 > JAGVPT01. The sequence goes on along the minus strand of CAWJKX010000050.1, from coordinate 44,587 downwards.
TCGCCGACGTTCGTCAGGAACGCGATGACGTCATGTTTTACTTCCTGTTCAATCTCATCGATCCGTGCGATGTCGAACTTTGCTTTCTCGCGGATTTTTGCCACGGCTTCTTTTGGGATAACACCAAGTTCAGCCTGTGCTTCGCATGCAAGAATCTCTATCTGCAGCCAGATTGTAAATTTGTTTTCGTCGTTCCAAATTTTGCCCATACCAGGGCGGGTATATCGTGCAATCATTTTTTATGACAGTCTTATGTTTGTTTTTCCAGAGTTAAATTAACTTTGAAAGTCTGTTTGTCGCGGTAAACCTTCAAATCGAGGACGTCGCCTGCTTTCGCATCGTTAATGATGGCGATAATCGTTTCTTCATTTTGGATTCTTTCTCCGTTTATTTCCAAAATAATGTCGCCGACTTTCAATTCCGCCTTTTCTGCCGGACTATTTTTCTTAATATCGCTGATGATAACCCCCTCAGCATCTTTTAATCCGAAATACTTCGCAATGCGCTGATCGACGATGTTGACTTCCATTCCAGTCCAGAAGTTGCGTTCAACTTTCCCTTTTTTCTGAAGTTCATCGACAATCGACTTCACACGGTTAATCGGAATTGCAAAGCCGTAGCCGATGTACGCCTGGCTCACGCCGGCAGTGTAAATAAGCGTGTTGATGCCAATAACCTCTCCTGCGCTGTTGACAAGCGGCCCGCCGCTGTTTCCAGCGTTGATCACCGCATCCGTCTGTATCAAGCCGCGGTATGAACGATTCTCGTCGACGTTCAGGTTCATTCCTTTGGCGCTGACGACGCCAACGGTTACGATTGGCTTATCGATATTCTCAAACAGCCCGAATGGGTTGCCGAAGGTGATGACCCATTCGCCGATAATGACATCATCGGAGTTTCCGAGCTTGACACATGGAAAATCTTTTCCCTTAATCTTGAGCAACGCAACATCCGATACCATATCTGTGCCGACGAGTTCCGCAGAATATTTTCCCCCGTTCGTCATCGTGACAATAATTTCTTTTGCATTTCCGGCAACGTGGTCGTTCGTGAGAATGTACCCCTCGGGCGAGATGATGAAACCGGATCCGAGCCCCTTGACTTCCTGCTTTAGACTTCGGTTGCCAAAGAATTGCCGGAAAAACGGGTCATCGCCAAAAAAATTTGAGAATGGGTCCCGATATTCTCTGACTTCGGTCACAGTAATGCCGACAATCGCCGGACTGACACTCTCGACCGTATTGGTTATGGCGTTTTTTCTCGATTTCGAAATTTCATCGTCTGAACTTTTCTGCTGCTCTCCCGATGTAAATAATGAGCTCTTCTGCTCAGAGCCCATTCCAGCGGCATTTTGGGAGGCTCCCCTGGGTGCAAGAGAATACCCGAGTATCCCGCCGGCACAAATGCAAACAATAAAAAACAGAAGCACTTTTCGTGGCATATTATTTTCCGCTTGTTGTTCGCGATGTAATCAAATCTCGGAGAGGTCCGATATGCCGGATGAACAAAACGGCCGACATCGCACTATACATTAATAGTATCTGAGCGGCTGATAACGCCGCAATAGTGAATTTCAAAATTATTTCCTTCGGCACAACATAGCCAAGCAGGGGTGAAGCAATGATTGCAAGAATGTTTCCGACATGGACATTTTTTGAAAAAGAATATCCGACTATCCAACACACAAGCCATATGACAACAAATATCCAGCTTACTGCCAACATTGCGCCGGCTGCTGCGGCAAGACCTCTCCCACCTTTAAACATCAGCCATACGGGAAAGCAATGCCCGACAACGATACCAATAAGAGAGGCCGAAATAGCATCGGACGTAGAACCCCAAATAAAGGAGATAAGGAGAACTGCAAATGCACCTTTCAGCACATCAACAACAAGAACAACGAGACCGACAAACCGTTCGCCTGTTACCTCATACGCATTCAACGTCCCCACGTTGCCACTGCCTGCGGAACGGATATCGATGTGAGCTTTTCGTTTTACAACAATGTAGGCAGTGGGCAGGGAACCGATGAGATAACTCAGGACAAAAGCTTCAATGATCAGCAAGAAATTGTTGTCATCTTATGTTTGTATGTTTCGTATGAGCAAAGTAGCAAAAAAACCTCCGATAGTCAAGGTTAGCCAAAGGACACTTCCGTATAACATTAAGTGAATACAGCAGTTGTAGCCGGCTTTCCTTGATTCTTCATGCCGAAACGAGTATATTCTTCAAAGAAAAATGAATGCCGCATGGACCAAATCTACTTCAAAAAAATTTTAGCTGACCTGAAACGAGGACGGATTTCGGAAGAGAAAGCCCTCTCCGCAATCCAAAACTTCTCGTACGAGTCGCTCGGTTTTGCGACGATCGACCATCATCGCCAATTGCGTCAGGGATTTCCGGAAGTCATTCTGTGCGAGGGAAAAACTCCTCAGCAAATTTCCATCATCGCAAAAAAGATCGTTGAACGCGGCAGTACGCTCCTCGCCACCCGGGCATCCAAAAAGGACTTCGCCGCCGTACGAAAAGTTGTAAAAAACGCTCATTACAAAACCGATGCGCGCACGATTACAGCAAACGAGCCCAAGCCGTCTCCCCTGACGAAGAGGATGATCCTCGTTGTTACGGCGGGAACTTCGGATATCCCCGTTGCAGAAGAAGCTGTTGTCACAGCTAAAATGATGCGGCAAAAAGTTGAAACAATGTACGATGTAGGCGTCGCGGGGATTCATCGTTTGTTGAATCAAAGCGACAAACTTCATAAGGCTAGCGTCATCATCGTTGTTGCCGGAATGGATGGCGCCCTCGCGAGCGTTGTCGGCGGCCTCGTGCGCGTCCCCGTTATTGCCGTTCCGACATCGACAGGTTACGGCGCCTCGTTCGGCGGAATTGCTCCGTTGCTGACGATGTTGAATTCATGTGCGGCGGGGGTAACCGTGGTGAACATCGACAACGGATTCGGCGCGGCATATTCGGCCAGCCTAATAGCAAAATCATAAACAAATCATTTCACTGTTCTCTGGATAGAGGGGAAGGAAAAAACGTTCATGCTCAGCGACTTAAAAAAAATTCAATTTAAACAAAATATTTTAGAGACTATAGGCAATACTCCCCTCGTCAAGCTCAATAAAATCGCACAGGGGTATAAACCCCTCATTCTTGCGAAAGTGGAAAGTTTCAATCCGGGCGGATCTGTAAAAGACAGAATCGGCGTAGAAATAATTGAGGAAGCAGAGAGGACGGGGCGACTAAAGCCCGGCGGAACAATTGTCGAGTCAACCTCCGGCAACACAGGAATGGGACTTGCGATCGTTGCAGCGATCAAAGGATACAAAACGGTTTTCACGATGCCCGACAAAATGAGCGGCGAGAAAATTCAACTGCTTCGTGCATTTGGTGCGGAAGTTATCGTAACGCCCACTGCAGTTCCGCACGATTCTCCTGAAAGCTATACGGAAGTTGCCAAACGCATCGTCCGCGAAACGCCAAACTCAATGCTCGCCGACCAGCACTACAATCCGAAAAACGAAGAGTCGCACTACCACACAACAGGCCCGGAAATTTGGGAGCAGACCGGCGGTCAAATCGACTACTTTGTGTGCGGCATCGGTACGGGAGGAACAATCAGCGGTGCCGGAAAATTTTTGAAGGAGAAGAATCCAAAGATCAGCGTGGTCGGCATTGATCCGAAAGGATCAATCCTTCGCGAGTTCTTCTATACAAAAAAATTCTCCCCGGTTTTCAGAACATACAAGCTGGAGGGAATCGGACAGGATTATATTCCGGGTACGCTCCATTTCGAATACATCGACGAAGTGATTGAAGTGACCGATAAAGAATCGTTCCTTGCGGCACGAAAGTTGACACGGGAAGAGGGCATCTTTGCCGGTGGTTCAAGCGGCGCTGCTGTTGCAGGAGCGTTCAAACTTGCCGAACGCCTGTCTGAGAAAGACGTTGTCGTCGTTCTGCTGCCGGACGGGGGTTCCAAGTACCTCAGCAAAATCTACAACGATGATTGGATGAAAGAGAACGGCTTTCTCGCCCCCGAACGCATCACGCTCCGGTAAGTGCTCGAATCAAAATCAGCAAAGCTTCCTCAATTGATTACGGTCGATGCTTCCTCAACAATTCGCACCGCACTCGATTTGATCACCGGAAAGAACATTTCGCAATTGCCCGTCTTCGACAACAAACATTGCATCGGCAGTGTTTCGGAGGGAAACCTCCTCACCATCTTGTTAAAGGATTCCTCGAAGTTTGACGCACGGGTGCGGACAGTAATGGAACCTCCTTTTCCCGAACTCCACATGAATGAGGAAATCAGCCGAGCAGTGGAATATTTTGCCAAGAAGGAGCCTGCGGTGTTGGTGAGGAGCGATGCCGGCCTTATAGGGATCATCACCCGGTTTGACGTTTTAGGATACCTTTCCCGGTAATTCGCCTATGCAATGCGAAAATCAGCAGCCGATAAACTTGACAAATTAACTGAGGTTGTCCGCGCCCCATTTCACGAAATCATCAACAATGCGGCACAGGCACACGACGAACGGTATGCAGCACAGCCGCAGAAGCCTCATGTTGCATTAAAAGACGCCTTACTCGGGTTTCTACGCTGACGTTCGTAACAAACTTGAACGCGGAAGGATCAATGCTTCTAGAGGTTCACAGGATTGCTGAAAAGAAATTTACGATGTACGACAACAACGGAGCCATATGAAATTCTCAACAAAGGCAATCCACGCCGGACAACAGCCCGACCCGACAACCGGTGCCGTGATGACTCCGGTTTTTCTTACTTCGACGTACGTCCAGGCAGAATTAGGCAAGAATAAAGGGTACGAATATTCCCGTGTTTCAAATCCAACACGCACAGCTCTGGAAAAGAATATTGCCGCACTTGAAAATGCGGAAGAAGGAATGGCGTTTGCATCCGGGATGGCAGCAATCGATGCACTTTTTCGTCTTCTCTCCCCAGGAGATCACATTATTGTGACGAACAATGTCTATGGGGGAACGTATCGCATCGCAAAAATGGTATTCGAAAAATTTGGACTCCAATTCGATTTTATCAACACGACCGACATGAACAGTGTTGTTCGGGCTCGCAAACCAAGCACGAAAATGATCTTCGTCGAAACGCCGACGAATCCGACGATGGAAATTACCGACCTTGGAGCAATCGCAAAATTGGCGCGTGCACATCATTTTATTTCCGTCGTTGACAATACTTTTGCCACTCCATTTTTACAGAGGCCGATTGAATTCGGAATCGACGTCGTCGTTCACAGCGTAACAAAATATTTGAACGGGCACAGTGATATGCTTGGAGGAATGGTTGTTACGAACAATGCGGAGATCGTCGAAAAACTCCGCTTCTGTCAAAAAGCCATCGGGGGAATTATGAGTCCCTTCGATGCATGGCTTTGTTTGCGCGGGACGAAAACGCTGTCGGTCAGAATGAAGCAGCACTGCGAAAACGCCACGATTATCGCAGAATGGCTGGCGGCACAGAAAAAAATCGTAAAGGTAAATTACCCCGGTTTACGAAGCCATCCTCAATACGCACTGGCCAGAAGGCAGATGAGCGGATTTGGTGGAATGATTTCGTTCGACGTTGGAAGCCTTAACAACGCTAAACGATTTTTGAAACGAGTTCGTGTGTGCGCGCTTGCTGAAAGCCTCGGCGGCGTAGAGACGCTCATATCTCATCCTGCCACGATGACACACGCGTCAGTTCCAAAATCAGAGCGGATCAAAAACGGAGTTACCGACGGATTGGTTCGGATCTCCGTCGGCATCGAAGATGTGGAAGATTTGATCGACGATTTGAAGAATGCACTAAAGGGAATTTGAAAAATAGTCACGCCATGATGTTAAGCCACGGCGCGGCTGAAGCTTACTATTTGATAAATTGTTTTCTCACCAAGAGCCACGCCGCAAGCGTCATTCCATCCCAGATATCCCCGCCCGCAATCATTGCCTCAAATTTTTCAGGAGCAACCTGCAAAAGCTCAAATTCTTCGGTCGCCTCGGGCTTTGCAACGACAAACGAAAGGCCGCGAGCGATGAACACCGTGCACATTTCATCGGTAACACCGTTGAAAGGATTAAACTCTCCCGCCATGTTCCATGATTGTGCAACGTATCCCGTTTCTTCTTCCAGCTCCAACCGGGCCATCTCATCATAGGTATGTCCCGGCTTCACACCGCCGCATGGAAATTCAATACTTTCCCGATCTCGTAAATAGCGGTATTGATTGACAAGGATGATTTTTCCGTCGTCCATCACCGGAATGATGAGGCTCGACCCTTCGGTGTGTACATAATGATATTCTCCCTTCACCCCATTTGGAATTTGGAATGAATCAAGGTAATAATGCCACCAGGGATTTTTATGGACAACTTTTGATGCGAGTTTTTTCCAGTGGGCAAGCATTTCAGATGAATGGATTATGGCCGAAGACTCTATAAAAAAGGTTTGTGCCCTTTCCCTCTGACCGTGGCAAAGACTGGACGATGATCTGATAGCCGTTTAATACAGTCCAAGTCGATTAATGATGCCGCATTACATTCTGCTTCTTTCTCCTGTCTCCTTCCCCCCGAATTCTCTCAGATCAATTCACTCTCGGCAAAAAAGAAGGCAACTTCAATCCTGCCATTCTCAACAGAATCAGAGCCATGAACGATATTCTCGCTCTTGCTGTCGGCAAACAGCTTCCGAATCGTGCCTTCATCGGCATCTTTCGGATCGGTCGCCCCGATGATCTTTCGATAATCGGCCACCGCATTTACCTTTTCCAGGGCGACGGGAACGCAATGACCGGACGTCATAAAGTTCACGAGCCCATCGTAAAACGGGCGTCCTTTATGTACAGCGTAAAATGCCCCCGCCTCTTCTCTTGTCAATCGAATGTTTTTCATCCCCAGAATCTTGAATCCCGCCTTTTGGACTCTTGCCAACACTTCGCCCTGAAGGTTTTTCCTTACGCAATCCGGTTTTAGAATACAAAGAGTACGTTCTGTCACTCGTCGACTCCTTCGCTCTCAAATAATATTTTTTTCTTTTTCGATTTTGATTTCGTTTTTCCGGTAACTTCCTTTACAACTCTTCGTACTCGAATGGATGCACTTTTCGTTCGCTTCTTTGCCAGCGCAATCCTCATCGTCTCGCCGATCATTGCAGGGCTATCGCACACATGAATACCCGCATCGCGCATCGCTTCCATTTTTTCCGCAGCAGTTCCTTTCCCGCCGGAAATAATTGCGCCCGCATGCCCCATCCGCCTTCCCGGAGGCGCAGTCCGTCCTGCGATGAATCCAACAACGGGCTTCTTCACATGTTTGGCGATGTATTCCGCTGCTTCTTCTTCAGCGCTTCCGCCGATTTCCCCTATCATTACAATTGCATCTGTGCTCTCGTCTGCATTAAAGAGACGGATCGCATCGATGAAACGTGTCCCGATAATCGGATCGCCGCCGATTCCGATACACGTCGATTGGCCTATACCGCGCTCGGTAAGCTGCCACACAGCTTCGTACGTGAGTGTTCCACTGCGCGACACAAGCCCAACGCGCCCCCGTCTTATGGATGAAGCCGGGCATAATCCCAACTTTGCACTCTCCCGGCGTAATGATCCCCGGGCAATTCGGACCGATCAGCCGAGATCCTTTCTGTTTAACGTACTCGTAGACGCGAATCATATCCTTTGTTGGAATTCCTTCCGTGATGCAAACGATAAGCCCGATTCCCGCATCAGCCGCTTCCATGACCGCATCAGCCGCAAATGCCGCCGGAACAAAGATGACGGAAGTATCCACTCCTTCCCCCATGACGGCTTCGGCGACCGTGTTGAACACCGGTACTTCGCTCTTAAATTGGTCCTTTTCGTTCCCTTTATACACTGTTCCCCCTTTGCCGGGAGTCACGCCCGCAGCAACGTTCGTGCCGTAGGCAAGCATCTGCGATGAGTGAAATGTCCCTTCACCTCCCGTAATGCCCTGGACCACAAGTCTAGTTTTTTTATTGACAAGTATGCTCATAGGATTTCATTCTTTATTCCAATTTGATAGCGCCTGCAAAAAATCCACCTTCGTCCGACGAGATCTCGAACTTTTTGGTCCGCAGCCTGGTTGAGGAGAAACTATTTTGCGGTTTCTAAAAAATCTGCCACCTTCAACAACGTTGCTTCGTCAAATTGCCTGCCGAGAAGCTGCATTCCTATCGGAAGATTTTGATTGTCGACACCGGCGGGCACGCTGATTCCCGGAATCCCCGCCAAGTTTGCGGAGACGGTGTAGATATCGCTCAAGTACATTTGAAGCGGGTCGTCAACTTTTTCTCCAAATTTGAATGCTGTCGTCGGCGAAATCGGTGTGATCAAACAATCAACGTTTTTGAACGCGTTGAAAAAATCTTCCTGAATCAACCGTCTGACCTTTTGCGCTTTCTTGTAATACGCATCATAATAACCGGCAGAAAGGACATATGTGCCAAGCATGATACGCCGTTTTACTTCCGCACCAAATCCCTCGCTGCGCGACTTCGTATACATTTCCATTAAACTATTGGCGTGCTTGCTCCGGTAACCGTAGCGGGCGCCGTCATACCGGGCAAGGTTCGATGATGCTTCCGCGGTTGCAAGAATGTAATATGCTGCGATGGTGTATTCAGAATGTGGAAGAGAGACCTCGACAATTTCCGCTCCGCCGTCCTTCAATTGGGCAATACGCCGCTCAAGCACGGACCGGATGCCCGGATTCAACGCTTCGTTAAAATATTCTTTCGGGAGGCCAAGTCTTAATCCTTTGACGTTTCGATCCATCGCGGAAAGATAATCGGGGACCGGAATCTTTGCCGACGTCGAATCACGGTCATCGTGCCCCGCAATCACTCCCAATAAATAGGCAACATCGCGAGCTGAATTTGCGAACGCACCGATCTGATCGAACGATGATGCAAACGCAATAAGTCCATAACGGGACACCCTCCCGTACGTCGGCTTCAGTCCGCAAACTCCGCATAAACCGGCTGGCTGGCGGATCGAACCGCCGGTATCGGTTCCAAGTGCAGCAGTCGCCATGCCCGCCGCGACAGCGACCGCAGAGCCGCCGCTTGAACCGCCCGGCACACGCGATTCGTCAACAGGATTTTTCACAGGACCGAAAGCTGAATTCTCGGTTGACGAACCCATCGCAAATTCATCCATGTTGGTCTTGCCGATGATGATCGCGTCCGCCGCCCGCAGCTTCTCGATGACTGTTGCGTCGTAGATTCGCGTCAAAGCTGGCGAGAATTTTCGATCCGCATGTCGTTCTCTTTCCCTGCATGGAAAGGACATCTTTCACTGCAACGGCCATTCCCGCAAGCGGTCCTGCTTTTCCTGCTCTAATTTTTTTATCGATAGAACGCGCTTGTTCAAGCGCTTCTTCTTCAAAAACTACAAGATATGCGTTGAGGTTGTTCCGGCGTGAAATGACCGAGAGATATTCGCTGGTATGTGCTTCGCACGAATCATCGCCCGCCATAAGACGGGCGCGAAATGAATCGAAGGGCTCTTTTACATTCACTCGTGCAATTCCATTATGCAAAAAAACATACTCTCTTCTATTTCTTTGGTGCTGAAGAGTTGGTATCGGCGGGCTTTTCCGGCAGCGAGTTGTCCGTCTTTGTTAATTCGGATTGAACATCGCTCATCGCCCTCTTGAATTCCGCAATTCCTTTCCCAAGACCCTTGGCAATTTCCGGAATTTTTTTCGGGCCAAAGAAGATGACGACCACCAACATGATGAGCATCAACTCTGGAAATCCTATGTTTTCAAACATTGAAATTCTCCTTCACATGAAGACAACGTGGCTTGAATATCCATTTGCTTTTACTTGCTCTTCCGAGCCGGCTTGTTCAATTTTCTTTTGAACGTGTTTCATGGTTTTCCGAAGTGCCTTTATCCTTCTCACAAACCCTCCGCAATTTCGGGAATTTTCTTGCGGGCCAAACAGCACCAGGATCACGAGACAAATCAAAATCAGTTCGGGGATTCCGAGATTCATCCCGGTTATTCCTTGCATCAGCTTAACACTAAACTCTCGATCATCGACTGAAAGATTTTTTTTCCATCGGCAGAACCCAGCGACAATTCAACGGCTCGTTCCGGATGGGGCATCATCCCTAAAATATTCCCTTCTTTGTTGATGATGCCGGCAATATTCGACAATGAGCCGTTCGGATTAGATGCGTCATCGATCTCCCCGGCTTTGCTGCAATATCGAAAAACAATTTGATCGTGCTCTTGCAGCGAATCAATAATCTCACTGCTCGCAAAATAATTCCCATCGCCGTGGGCAATAGGAATCCTAAGCACGTCGCCAGCCTCGCACTCTGAACTAAAGCGCGTCTCTGAATTTTCAACTTTCAATTGAATAAATTTGCAGACGAATTTCAGCGAGCTGTTCCGCAGCATGACTCCTGGCAGCATCCCCGCTTCGAGGAGAATTTGAAACCCGTTGCAAATCCCGATGACAGTGCCTCCGTTTTTTGCAAACCGGACAACCTCTTTCATGACGGGGGAAAAACGAGCGATAGCCCCCGTCCGAAGATAATCTCCGTACGAAAAGCCCCCTGGAAGAATGATGACATCCGCGTCGCCGATGGAGGAATCCTTATGCCAGATAAAATGCGCATCCTGACCCATGATATGTTTTGCCGCGCGGTATGCATCATGGTCGCAGTTCGAACCCGGGAATACAACGATGCCGAACTTCGTTTTTGACATTGAATCACCCTCGCTCTATCTTTTCAACAATAAAAGAATAATCTTCCATCACCGGATTGGCAAGGAGTTTCTTGCACACTTGTTCCGTTATCTGCTCTGCCTCTTCTTTGGAGGAACTGTCTATCGACAGTTCGATACGCTTTCCAATTCTGACGTCGTGGACGGACGTCAATCCCAAAGAATGGATGGCATGTTCAACCGCTTTGCCTTGCGGATCCAGAATTGATTTTCTTAACGTGATTGCAATGTTCGAATGATACACAGATACTCCGCTCAAATGTCGTAACTCGTGGCTTCTTCGGCCTGTTCTTCTTCCGCCTTCGCATCGACGAAGCCCAGCAGCTTCCGAAGGGCTAAATACCCGTAGCGAACTAGTCCGAACAAAAGATAGACTACTAAAATATAAAATAACCCTTTTCCGCGCGAGAAGATGAGTATGAGTCCGGCGGCAGCAAACGAAATTATGCGTATCGGATGCTTTTTGAATTCTTTTTTCGAGAACTTTGGTATCGGATCATACTTGACCTTACTGACCATCAGCAGCGATATGCCGACAACCATCGGCGCCAGAACATCCGCTGCTATGCCGCGCAGACCAAACACTTCATCATGAAAGCTAAGGACAAAGGCAACAACCGTTATCGCGCTTGCCGGAATCGGAAGGCCGCTGAAATAGTCCTTCTCGAAACCGACCAGCTGCACATTGAAACGGGCAAGCCGAATGCCGCCGAAAATAACCAGCATCGAACTGATGATAAGCCCCAGACCTTCAAGCTGGTACAGATGAAGTTTGTACACTAAAAAAGCCGGTGCCGCTCCGAATGTTACGACATCGGAAAGAGAATCGAATTCGACGCCAAATTCGCTCGACGACCTCGTAATCCGCGCCATCACACCGTCGAGCGAGTCAAAAACTCCGCCAAGGATAATAAACCACGCCGCGACATCAAACTGCCCCTCGCTTGAATTTACGATGGACAGAAAACCACAGAACATATTTAACACTGTGAACAGACTTGGAACGACGGCCCTCGTTATCTTCATGGTGTTTTCTGGCCTTGTTCAATATTCATCATCGCACGACGGCGAGAACGGACTCCCCTGCCATCGTTTTCCCTCCTATTGATACCTTAATATCTGAATTTTTTGGAACAAAAACATCTACCCGCGAGCCAAATTTAATCATCCCGAATCTTTTCCCCTCGACGACGTCGTCGCCAACTTTGAGATGACACACAATCCTGCGAGCAATAAATCCGGCAATCTGCTTAAAGAAAACTTTGTAGCTGCCATTGTCGATCCCGATATGAGTCTGTTCATTATCAAGCGACGCTTTATCTTCGAACGCGGCAAAATATCTCCCTTTGACATGATCGAAGTAGCCGACCTTACCTGAAACTGGAATTCTATTCACATGAACGTCGAGAGGAGACATAAAAATGCTGATTTGCACAGCAGTTCCCTTTAAATATATGTCTTCTGCCACTTCTTTGACTTCCACGACAGTCCCATCGGCCGGGGAGACAATGATATTATTCCCAGGAGGAGTCGCGCGATCGGGATCACGGAAAAAATTAAGTGTAAGCAGAAATACCACGCCCGCAAGAGCTATCAGCGTGTATTTGACAAAAGGATTGGGGATGAAGAAGTAAGAGCCAGCGATGACAACACAACAAACAACCGTTACCGTGAAAAAGCTATCGTACCCATATTCCGTAATCAATCGTTGCACTCCAGAACGTGCCTGAAGAAAAATCGAGGAAGCAATTTGCTGAATTTCGGTGAAATGATAGCGAAAAAAAGAGGCAAAGTCAAGGTAGCGGAATTAAGGAACAAACTCCCGGAATCAAGGAAGAAAACCGTGAATAAGAATTTCATCGCCGCTTCGTTCTTGCATTTTTCCTTGGAAATTTGTATCTTGAATGCAGAAACCATCATCAAACGAATGAGTAGAATAAAAGAAAAATTTTCACAGGTGGATGAAGTCTACTTCACCAAGTTTTTGATGATCAAAAACCAGACTTAGAAAACTCTTAACGTCCCGTCCTACCAACGGGACTTTTTTTTGATACCAGACTTCATTGACACTCGGAAAATTTCAGCACCTTCTGGAAGAATGGATTCCGCCTGCGACCGCATGGAAGGGCGACAATTGTGGAATACAGGTCGGTCGGACAAGATCAGAAATCCGCAACATCCTCCTTGCACTTGACGTGACTCTCGAAGTTGCCCATGAAGCGGCTGCCCGCAACGCGAACTTGATCATCACGCATCATCCGTTGTTGTTTCACCCGCTGCGTTCTTTGACAGATGAATCACGTGAAGGTCAAAATTGCGATCTATCTTGCGGAACGGGAAATTAACCTGTATGCAGCCCACACTAACCTCGACTGCGTCCGAGGCGGAGTCAGTTTCGTGATGGCGTCTCTTCTGGGATTGCATGGCGTCCGAACACTTTCTCCCTTGACGGACACGCTCGTCAAAGTTGCAGTATTTGTCCCGTCCAGCCATCTTGAAAAAGTAGCAAAGGCAATGCACGATGCCGGCGGGGGAAGGTTCACCAACTATGAAGAGTGCAGTTTCCGCAGCGAAGGTATCGGAACTTTCAAGGGGATGGACGGAGCGAGACCATTTATCGGAACGAAGGGTATCCTCGAAAAGACTCCGGAAGTAAAATTGGAAATGCCGGTGGAAACGTGGAATCTCCGCGCTGCGATAGCAGCGATGCTCAGAGAACATCCATACGAAGAAGTTGCGTACGACATCTCCCCTCTTCAAAATGAAAATAAGGAATACGGGCTCGGAGCTATCGGGGAATTCCTGAAACCTATTCCTCAGGAAAAATTGTTGTCGCTTGTAAAAAAAGCATTCGGCACTCCCGTTTCTCCGGTATACGGGGAAAACAACAAAGATGGTAAAGAAAATTGCCGTGTGCGGAGGAGCCGGGGGCGAGCTTGTTTCGGAAGCCATCCGCCAGAACGCCGACGCTTTTATTACGGCTGATCTTAAATATCATGGATTTCAAGATGCAGAACGAGATATTCTCCTCATCGACGCAGGACATTTTGAAACAGAATACCACGTCCTTCCCGTCCTGGCGCAACGTGTGAAGGAAATCGTTAAAAAAGAGAAAGCGCCTTCAAAAATTTTCATCACAAAGAAAAATACAAACCCAGTATCATACTATTAGCACAGAATCGCTGTCAAGGAGTTGGAATTGGACGAAATATTAAAACTGTTATACAGGTTACAAATAGTCGATAGTTCACTCGACGACTTGGAAGAAATGAAAGGGGATTTACCCGAAGCGGTAAGAAAGCTGCAAACCGAAGCCGACAGGTTACGCGGGCTCATAAAGGAAAAACAGGACCTCGTGACTGCATCGATCATCGGACGGGACAAAGCCGATGTCGACATTCTTGAATTCAAAGAAAAGCTGGAAAAATACAAGACACAGCAGTATGAAGTTCGAAGCAACAAAGAGTACGACGCGTTGACAAAAGAAATAGATTTTTCGACAGATGCGATTAAAACGTTACAAAAGCAGTTCGAGACTCTCGAAAACACGATGGCAAGCGCGAAAACGGAGATTGAGAGTCTGACGAAGCAACTTGAAGAACTGACAGTGCAGTTGGATGAAAAGCAGGCTGAACTGGCCGAGGTTTCCAAAACGAATGAGGACGAGGAATTGCAACTTAAGCATCAGCGCGAAAAGATTGTCGTGCGGCTGGAATCGGATACACTTTCTCGTTATGACCGCATCAGAAAAGGGCGCAATGGACAAGCCGTCGTAGCAGTGCGGCGAAATTCCTGCGGCGGTTGCCATAACAAAATCCCGCCCCAACGCTTGCTTGAGCTGCGTACTCAGAGTAAGATGTTCATGTGCGAACATTGCGGCAGGATAATTATTTCTGCAGAGCTTGCACAAGCGAGCGAAAAAGCCCTATGACAATTCACGGATTCACCGACGGCGCAGCGCGAGGGAACCCTGGACAAGGCGGAATTGGCGTTGTGTTGAAGGATGAATCGGGGAATGTGCTGGCGACGAGAAAAAAATATTTAGGCCGCGTTACTAATAACGTTGCTGAATACACGGCACTCATCGAATGCCTGGAGAAGGTGAATGCCTTGTTCGGAGATGCAAACAAATTTTCATGCAGCAAATTGGTGCTTCATTCCGACAGCGAATTGATGGTTCGGCAGATAAACGGCGAGTATAAGGTTAAAGACAAGACCCTAAAAAAGCTTTTTGATGAAGTGCATGAAATCCTGCGTTCCGCACAGTTTGAATTCTCAATCAAACATGTGCGGCGCGAGAAGAATAAAGAAGCCGATGCATTGGCAAACGAAAGCATCGACGAGCAGACCCGGTAACGAAGGGTGCTCGGTCGCAACCAAGACAAAATTTAATTCATTCATCTATATCACGTGCTGACTCGTTCACTTTACATTCTTGCAAGCAACACTGGGCGCATGTCAGGCAATCGCTTAAATACTGCTGTACATTATTTAGGAGGAAAGTCCGAACTCCATCCCGTCGTCGTTCCTCGAGAGATTTATCGGGACGGGCACGGTGCTGGATAACATCCAGGAAGAGCAATCTTACGGAAAGTGTCGCAGAAAATATACCGCTCCGGATGATGCATTCGCATCCGCCGGAGTAAGGGTGAAATGGTGCGGGGCTCCTCAGGCGACCTTAATGTAAGAGCGCACCGCAGCGTTAGTGATAACGCCGGCATGACAAACCCCACCGGGAGAAAGACCAAGTAAATTCCGTTTTCCTGTGAACGCACAACGTTCGCCGGGAGAAGAGACGCCTACTCAACTTTGCGAAAGCAAAAACGGAATGGGTAGGTCGCTTCAGTTCGTTTGTAAAAACGATTCGAGATAAATGGTTGCCTCCTTCCGTTCGCGCGCAAGCGTTGGCGGAAGCAGACAGAATTCGGCTTACCGACGTACCTCAGAAATATTGCAGGAAGAACGTTTTCGCCCGTGCTATAGATGCTTTTTCAAATCAGGAGTTGAATGACCGAATCATCCGGTGCATTCAATCACTTGGAGGAGAAAGCATTGACACCTATCAAAGAATACCGATGGACAATTTCGGACCCTCCCGATCCATCGCTCGTTAAGAAACTGTCCGATGAGCTCTCTATCGCCCCTTCGCTCTCGACGATTCTCGTCAATCGCGGGATTGATGATTTCGAAAAAGCGCGCCGTTACTTCCGTCCCTCGGAGAGCGAATTCCACGATCCATTCCTCATGGATGGAATGTACCTGGCCGTTGAGCGAATTCTCTCTGCGCGGTCAAAAAATGAAAAAATTCTAGTGTATGGAGATTATGACGTCGACGGGACAAACGGCGCCGGCATGCTCTATCTTTTTTTCAAAGAGCTCGGTTGCGACGTTGCATATTACATCCCGGACAGGATCAAGGAAGGGTACGGAATATCCCGCGCCGGAATCGACCACGCAAAAGGACGAGCCACCACACTTCTTGTCTCCATCGATTGCGGGATTACCGCCGTCGACCAGGTAGAATACGCGCGATCGCTCGGAATCGACGTTATCATCTGCGACCACCACGAGCCGAACGATGATATCCCAAAAGCAGTCGCCGTCCTCGACCCGTTGAAACCGGAATGCAAGTATCCGTTCAAGAGCTTATGCGGAACTGGAGTCGGGTTCAAACTGATACAAGCGCTTGCACGCACGGTCGGCACCGAGTCAACGGTCGGAAAGTATCTCGACTTCGTCGCACTCGCAACGACAGCCGATATCGTTCCACTGATCGACGAGAACCGCATTTTCGTCAAACTGGGACTTGAAATTATTACAACGCATCCGCGGCCGGGCATCAAAGCTCTTCTCGACAGCGCCGGACTAAAGCCCGACGCGATGACAACGGGTCAGGTCGTATTCGTATTGGCTCCCAGAATTAATGCGGTCGGCAGGCTTGGCGATGCAAAGAGAGCTGTTGAATTGCTTGTCACCGACGATTACTCATCGGCTGTGGATTTTGCCCGCGTGTTGGAAACAGAGAATATCAACAGGCGCAAAATCGATGAGGATGTCTTCATCCATGCCCAACAGCTCGTCGAGAAATTTCTCGACGTTGAAAACGAAGGTGCGATCATCCTTCATCAGGAACAATGGCATCCCGGAGTTGTCGGAATTGTCGCTTCGCGGATGGTGGAAAAATATTACCGCCCTGCTATTATGATGACAACCGTGGACGGGGTGGCAAAGGGTTCGGCACGCAGCATCGCCGGGTTCAATATCTACCAGGCCTTGAAACGATGCGAGGATAAGCTGCTCCAGTTTGGCGGACATAAATATGCCGCGGGGCTGACGCTCGAGGTCGACCGCGTGGAAGAATTCAAAGAAGCATTCAATGCGGTCGCAAAGGAATTGTTGACAGAAGAGCTCCTCACTCCGGTCATTACGATCGATGCGGAGATCGACCTTGGAGAATTGACGCCAAAGTACACACGCGTGCTGAAACAATTTTCTCCGTTTGGACCGAAAAATATGAGGCCTACGTTTGTTACCCGGAACGTCGAAGCGTTAGGGCAGGCAAGGATCGTCGGAAGAAATCATTTGCGGTTTAAGATCAAAAAGAATACGGTGACATTAGATTGTATTGGCTTCAATCTTGGATACTTGTTAGGACGCATCAACAACGGGGACAAATATTTTGACATTGTGTTCGCGGTCGATGAAAGCGATTTTTCTGGAGTTCAGCTTCCGCAATTGAAAATCAAAGATATACGGACGGCATCCGCGGGGAATGGAGTTCACTAGAATTTATTGAATCCGGAAATTCAAGGAGACAGAGTATGTCTGGTCATTCAAAATGGGCAACGATAAAAAGAAAGAAGGCGGTCACCGACTCACGCCGCGGAAAAATCTTTACGCAAATCATCAAAGAAATCACTATCGCCGCAAAATCAGGGGGAGGCGACTCGTCGGGCAACCCCCGCCTTCGGCTTGCAATCGATAAAGCTAAGTCCAGCAACATGCCTGCGGATAACATCAAACGCGCAATCATGAAGGGAACGGGCGAACTTCCCGGCGTATCGTACGAGGATGTTACATACGAAGGCTATGGACCGGGCGGCGTTGCAGTGATCATCGAATCGGTGACAGACAACAAGAACAGAACTGTTTCTGAAATTCGACATTTGCTCGAACGAAATGGCGGCAAATTCGGCGCCACCGGTTCCGTCGCATGGATGTTCCACAAAAAAGGAACCATCCGGACGCCGAAAGGCGCAATCACAGAAGATGATATGCTCTCAATCGTTCTCGACGCCGGAGCGGATGATCTCCGGCTTGACGGCGATTCGTTTGAAATTACAACATCACCCGAAGCTTTCGAAGCGGTAAAAAAAGCGATCGAAGACAAGCACATTCCAATAGAAGAAGCCGAGATCCACAAACTTCCTGAGAACACCGTAAAAGTTGAAGGACCGGATGCAGAAAAAGTACTTAAATTGATGGAAGCGCTTGAAGAGCACGACGATACACAGCATGTCTATGCCAACTTTGATATTGACGAAAAGGTCCTGGCGAATTTTGGCAACTGACGTCCAACAAAGCCAATGATAATCCTCGGAGTCGACCCGGGAACTCTCATCACAGGGTACGGCGTCATCAAAAAAAATGGCGCTACGCTGACCGTGCTTGACGTCGGCGTTATCCACATTCCTTCAGGGGACTCAATGCCGCTGCGGCTGCGGAGAATTTATTCTGACCTGTGCCGCATCATAGAAAAATTTCATCCGGACGAATTTGCAATCGAAACTGCGTTCTACAGCAGAAATGCGCAGTCTGCACTAAAGATCGGCCAGGCACGAGGGGTTTCAATACTGGCAGGTGTCAACTTCGAGGTTCCCGTATCTGAATATTCTCCACGTGAAATCAAAAAGTCAGTCGTAGGCAACGGCGCCGCCTCAAAAGAGCAAGTCCAATACATGATCAAAAGCCTTTTAAAATTAAAAAGGACGCCCAAGTTTTTCGATGCAACGGACGCCCTTGCCGTTGCCGTGTGCCATTCGCATCGAATCACACGACCGCGAGCGGGCTTCAAGAGTTGGAAATCATTCGTCGAAGCCCATCCGGAAAGAATTGTTGCAGGGAATGCAAAAGTAAAAAGTAAAAAGTAAAACTTATAAACTTTGTTTAATATATTTTAGTTTTGTCAATTAAATTATTAGCATAGAATTGAACAAATGATAACGAAATTGAAAAATCATTTCGAACGATCTCAAAGCGCCAAAAAACATTGGGTACAATTGAGTTTTATATTTCTGGGCATTAGTTCTACCATTTGGTTTCTGATACGGGTGATTCCCAAACCCTCACGGGCGGCCTACCCTTGCATGCAAGCGGCATCTCCAATGATGTCGGGTTTTGTAATTTGGATTTTATCCTTAACAGGCGCGACTTTTGCTTTTAAAGAAGCTAAACGCAAACTCCTCGAAACGAAATACATTGCTGCGGCTCTTTTTTTATTATTAGGAATTGCTGGCGCCTTTTTTTTGACTGCACAGTCTAACGCAGTTACAAGCTCCACGAAATTGGAAATCTGGTACAAGCCCAACATTCCTCTTGGTGTGGCCAAGGGCATCCATCCGGGCAGGGTTGCTTGGGGACATAACCCAAAAATTTCATCATGGGACGGATCAACGGGTTTTTGGTGGGAAGATCAATTCAATAATCAGGTGGAAACCGACAAACTTCTAACGCAAACATTGTGCAGCTTAACTGGAATTCAAAAAGAAAAAGAATCGTGGGATGCCTTGTTCCGTTCTTTCAACAAAACAAAACGAAATATTGACGCGGGATATAAAGCAGGAGAAAAGCTGGCTATTAAAATTAACCTGAACAACACCTATTCACACGAAAGTAATAATGAAATAAATGCAAATCCTCAGTTGATTCTGTCTCTATTAAAGAGTCTGGTGAATGAAGCCGGAATTCCGCAGGAAAACATTACAGTAACCGACCCCAGCAGATTCATTATCAATAATGTGTATGACAAATGCCATGCGGCTTACCCAAATGTTCACTACATCGATCATATTGGAGGTGATGGGCGTGAGAAGTCGACTTTTGTTGACAATGCAATTCCTTACTCTGTCGATAATGGAAAAGTAGCTGCAGGACTGGCAACGTGTATAGTCGAAGCCAACTATATCATCAATATGGCAATAGTGAAAGGACACGTTACCCAGGGAGTAAGTCTTTGTGCGAAGAATTTCTTCGGCTGGTACGAGCATCGAAGACGACTGGCATAAGAACGCCCACTCCAGCGGCTTTAGCCAAAACAAGGAAGGCCTGCACACGTATTCTGTTTATCCGGATTACATGGGACATAAACACCTGGGTGGAAAGACTATGTTGTTTTTAATTGATGGTATTTACAGCAACAAATTTGTCGGGGGTAGCCCCGCCTATAAATGGTCGCTTGCACCATTCAATAACAACTGGCCATGCAGTTTATTTGCCTCACAGGATGGCGTGGCAATTGATGCCGTGGTGCTGGACTTTGCCCTTGCCGAATGGCCTGATGCTCCTGATATGATGTACAGCGATTATTCTGTCAATGAAAGCGCTTTGGCCGATAATCCGCCGTCAGGGACATTCTACGATCCGGAACGAAGCGGCACAAGACTAGCCAGCCTTGGCACTTCAGAACATTGGAACAATGCCACTGACAAAAAGTACAGTCGCAATCTTGACAAAAACGGAAAAGGCATCGAACTGGTTTATTCTTTGGTTAAAAGCGACTAAAAAAGAATTAAAAAATAGAAATAATTGTTAGGCACGCGTGAAAATAAATGATAACTTTTAAATAAAATTACAATGATAAACAAGCTTTTATTATTCATCAGTGCGGCTTTTCTTACAAGCACTACTTTTTCGCAAAGTCCAGTTGTAGAAAACGGTCAATTAGATGCAATTGGTCATCAATCAAGACAAGGAATGAATGTGTTGGTTTTTACCAAGACAGTGGGTTTTTATCATGATTCCAAACCGAATGCGATAAAGGCATTGTATGAGATGGCACATGAGAAAAAATGGCAAATCACTTTTACCGAAGATTCCACTATGTTTTCGGAAAAGGAATTGAGTAAATACAACGCCGTCATATTTTTGTTGACCACCGGAAACAACTTGCTGGATGACGAAGAGAAACTTGCTCTTCAAAAATATGTTGAAGGCGGCGGCGGTTTTATTGGTGTGCATTCAGCCACCGATACGGAATACAAATGGCCATGGTACGAAAAATTAGTAGGAGCTCATTTTCTCGGTCATCCTCCGGTACATGAAGGAAAGCTGATCATTGAGGACAGAAATCATCCTGCAACAAAATGTTTTGGCACCGATACCCTGAAATGGAAGGATGAATTTTATACTTTTGACCGAAATCCAAGGAACAACAGCAATGTGAAAGTGTTAGTTTCAATTGATGAGAAATCGTATAACATTGATGAAAACTTATGGTTTAAAAATGTCAATCTCGTCATGGGCGACCATCCTTTAATTTGGTGTCAAAACATTGGCCGCGGACGAAGTTTTTATACGGCTCTGGGTCATTCAGCGGAATTATACGATAATGACATATTCAGAAAACATTTAACCGGCGCCATACTTTGGGCTGCGGGTAAGGCTGGCGGGGAGTGATCTTTCAGTGAATTGGACTAAACAGACTTAAGGTCTATTTCCAAAATTCAAAATATTCAAGATGAACGACTCAAAAATATTGAAAAACATTTCGCCCTACATTTACGGAACAACACGATTGGGGGATGAACAAATTCCGTTCGATGAAAGAGTAAATGTAGCGTATGCAGCTATGAACGCAGGTATTTGGTTTCATACAAGCCGCCAGTATGGTAATGCGCTGGAACTTTTATCTGCTGCTTTTAATAAAGACCGGACAAAAGTCCCAACGTTAATTGCCAAAATAGGCGGTGATAGTATTGAAGCGCTCAAAGCAGATATTAAAAGAAACCTTGAACCTCTTGGCTTAAAGGGTTTAGATGTAGGCCAACTCTGTATCGGTGGTGATTTAGCACGAAATTTTGCAGCCGGCGGTAATTCATTGAAAGAACTGGAAAGGATTCGCGAATCCGGTCTGGTAAAGAGCTATGTGCTGGAAGTATTTCCTTGGACTTCTCATATCGCACTCAAAGCGTTGGCCGGTGATTCTGCCAGAGGTTTAGTTGATGCCTATATTTTCTACTTGAATCCTTTACAGCGTTTTGCAAGCAATGAATTATGGGATTTGCTTATCGAACAAAAAGAATCAATCATTGCTTTGCGAACCGTTGCCGGCGGACCGGTACACAGATTGCGCGATGTTCCGGGCGCTGCATGGAAAGAGTACCTTCAAAAACGGGCTGTTGAGGTAGCTCCAATATTTGAACGCTCCGGCATCAAAAGCTGGACAGAGTTTTGCATTCGCTTTGCCTATAGTATTCCCAATGTACTTGCCACTGTTGGTGCTAGCGGCAAAATCAGCCACCTTAATGAATTGCTCGCGGCAAAAAATAATCATCAGCCATTACCAAAAGATATAGTGAAAGAAATTTTCACTTTGCAGCGCCGTTGGTCAGACGAACTGGATATTCATGCCGAACCGTGGACAATGTAGAACCATTTCGTTGATTGTATTCAAACAATTCAAGATCATTTTTGTGAAAAGTCCTTATTTTCTAAAACAAGGTCTACTCGTCATGGTAACCGGTGTTTCTTTATCCGTTTCAGGTCAGATTTCTCCTCAGATCATTAATGTTGATGGGCGGCATACCACATCCCTTGACGGACTTTGGAAAACCATTGTTGATCCGTACGAAAACGGGTATTACGATTACCGTCGACAACCCTTAGCAGATGGTTTCGGAAGCGATAAGGATATAGTAGATAAAAGTGTTTTACAAGAATACAATTTTTCTACCGACAAAACGCTCTCAGTCCCCGGAGATTGGAATACGCAGCGCCCTGAGCTGTATTATTATGAAGGAACAGTTTGGTATAGAAAACGATTCGAATACAGCCCTGCCAACGGAAACCGTCAATTCCTGCATTTTGCTGCTGTCAACTATGAAGCTATTGTCTTTTTTAACGGAAAAGAAATTGGCAAACATGTAGGTGGATTCACACCTTTCAATTTCGAAATTACCGGGCTGATCAAACACGGCGAAAATTCAGTTGTAGTGAAAGTAGATAATAAGCGAGTGCTTGAGGGTGTTCCAACAATCAACACAGATTGGTGGAATTATGGAGGAATTACCCGCCAGGTTAATCTCATTGAAACACCCGCTACGTTTATTCGCGATTATTATATTCAATTGAAAAAGGGTGATAAAAACAATATTAATGGATGGGTTCAACTAGACGGAAAACAAACTATTCAAAAAGTCAAAATCGAAATCCCTGACCTAAAAATAAGCCAGGAAGTGAATACCGACCAAAACGGTTATGCTTCTTTCGAAATACGAGCAACGCCTGTGTATTGGAGTCCCGAAAATCCAAAACTCTATAAAGTTTCCATTACGTCTGAAAGTGATTCAATTTCGGATGACATTGGATTGAGAACCATTGAAACCAAAGGGACTAAGATTTTACTCAATGGTAAGGAAATCTTTTGTCGCGGTATTTGCATTCACGAAGAAGCAGCGTACCGCAATGGAAGAACGTATTCAGCTGACGAGGCAGCAATCCTGTTGGGTTGGGCTAAAGAATTAGGCTGCAATTTCGTTCGCCTGGCACATTATCCGCACAACGAACAAATGATTCGTCAAGCTGAAAAAATGGGACTTTTGGTTTGGTCCGAAATACCAGTGTATTGGACTATTCAATGGAGTAATCCGGAAACATATAGAAATGCTGAAA
This sequence comes from uncultured Bacteroidota bacterium, assembly GCA_963843065.1. Classification (GTDB taxonomy): domain Bacteria; phylum Bacteroidota; class Ignavibacteria; order UBA10030; family UBA8401; genus JAGVPT01. Next base: position 20,911 of record CAWJKX010000050.1, on the reverse strand, counting down.
ATCAGCTTGTCGATATGATTACACGCGACAAGAACAGAACCAATATCATTATTTGGTCGATTGCCAACGAAACGCCTCAAAGTCCTGAGCGTTTTGATTTTCTAAGTCGTTTAGCAGCTAAAGCACGCAGTATGGATAATGTAAGATTCGTTAGTGCAGCGTTGGAAAAGGAAGAAATAAAACCAGGACTAATGACAGTTAACGATCAATTAGGAAAGTTGTTTGATATCATCAGTTTCAATGAATATGTCGGTTGGTACGATGGATTACCTGAAAAATGTGATCGCGTTAACTGGACATTTTCAGAACAAAAGCCTGTCATAATAAGTGAATTTGGCGGAGAATGTGTTTATGGATTGCGCGGTGCAAAAACCGATCGTTTCACGGAGGACTTCCAGGAAGATCTGTTTATTCACAGCGTGAATATGTTCAAACGGATTCCTGGATTAGCCGGTACAACACCTTGGATTTTAAAAGATTTCAGATCTCCGCGCCGTCAGCTTCCGGGTATGCAAGACGATTTCAACCGAAAAGGCTTAATGTCAGACAAAGGACAAAAGAAGAAAGCATTTTTTGTGATGAAAAACTGGTACGAAGAATTGATGACGAAATAGGCTTTGTAAGAAATTAACGATCATTAACCTGCTCAATGCCTTTTTTCAAATATCATTTCTTATGAAAAACAATTTCGATGTAATTCCAGTACCATCATGATCAACTCTTACTTTTCATTTTTAATTATTAATTTTAAATTTATTCTTCATGATCAGTCATCTCAAAGGGATTCTCGACCACAAGTCTCCAACGGAAATAGTCGTTGATGTGAACGGTGTTGGATACGCCGTCAGTATTCCTTTGTCGACGTATGAAAAACTCGGGGAAACGGGTGCCGCTGTTACGATACTCACCTACACTCACGTACGAGAAGACATCCTCCAGCTGTACGGTTTCGGGTACAGAAGCGGAGCGCGAAATCTTTCGATTGTTAATCTCAGTGTCGGGGATAGGGCCGAAAATTGCCCAAGGTATTTTATCGGGAGTTCAGCCGAATGAATTGCAGAATTTAATTGCGCAGGCGAACGTTTCCGCATTGACTGCAATTCCTGGCGTGGGAAGAAAAACTGCGGAACGGTTAATCGTCGAACTTCGGGATAAGATCGCTAAACTTGATTCGGGTTCGCTTTCATCCGCTCCGACAGATGCCGCTCAGGGCATCCGGGCCGAGGCGCTGATGGCGTTGATATCGCTCGGCTATAATCGTGCTACGGCTGAGAAGGCAATACGAACTGCGCTACAGGAATTAAGCGGAAAAGAGGCCTCGATTCAGGAACTGTTGAAACAAGCGTTGAAGTCGACAGGAAGATAGAAAACGAAAAGTAAAAGACTGAAGCATCTCCATGCCGCCTCCGTGTTTCCCCCTGAAACTGGACTTTTATTACAGAGAGCGGCACCGAAATTCACAGAGTGCCACAGAGAAACGTTGTTAAAAACAAATATGATTTCTACCCCGGCTGCATGTATCAACCTCCGACGTGGATCACATCGCCGCCAAATTTTTTACGCAGTTTATCGACAGCGTCAAACATCTGTGAACGCCTGTTGTCGCCGGGAAACAGATTAAGATCCCCCTCCTCTCTCCCGCTAAAATTGGACAACCTGACTCCCAACAATCTGACCGGCTTTTTCCCCAAATATGCTCCGCGCAATAATCCGACGACAGACCCGAGAACAACTGTATCGTCGTCAGTGGGCTCGATAGTAACAGCACGTGTCACTGTTTTAAAATCGGCATACCGCAATTTCAATGAAACCGTCTTTGATTTCCAGCGATAGGAACGTAAGCTCGAGCAGACATCTTCAGTGAGCGAATGAAGGATTTTTGTAAGTTGATTGAGGTCGCCGATGTCATGATCGAAAGTTTCTTCCCTGCTAATACTTTTTCGTTCCCATTCAACTGTTAACGTATTTGGCCCTTCGCCGTTAGCGATTTGACAAAGGTGAATTCCAACCTCTCCTAACAGGGCATTCATTTGTCCGGGCGAGGTCCGTTGAATATCCGCAACTGTGTGAAAGCCCTTCGCGCGCAGCAGCGGTGCGGTTTTTGCCCCGACCCCCGGAATCACATCAATCGGAAGCTTTCCAAGAAACTTCTTCTCTTCCCCGAGGGGAACATGGCAAACACCCGCCGGCTTCACCGTACCGGCAGCTATTTTTGCAACGTATTTGTTTGAAGCAAGAGCAATAGTACACGGCAGGGAGAATTCTTTCCAAACAATCTGCTGCAGCGTTTTCATAAATGCGGGGAGATTGTTTCCGTAAAGTGCTTCGCAGCCTGTAAAGTCCAAATACATTTCATCAATCGACGCACGTTCGATAATCGGCGTAAAATCGAGCATTCGTTTGTATAAGTTATTCGAGTACTCTCCGTAATCCTTGTGATTTCCGCCGACCACAATCAATTGCGGACAAAGCTGAAGCGCACGGCCGGTCGGCATCGCAGAACGAACACCGAACTTCCGCGCTTCGTAAGAAGCAGACGCAACAACTCCTCTTCCGCTGGGACTCCCACCAACCGCCACCGGCTTGCCATTGAGCGCTGGATTCTTAATCCGTTCCACAGAGACGAAAAAGCAGTCGAGGTCAAGATGCGCGATATATTTCTTTTGATTGGGCATCGGAAAACAAAATACGAGATTCTGGAATACGGTTCAAGATCGTAGAATGATCTCGGCGAAACCTGAACACGGGGGTACAGTTTAGTACATCTTCTTGATTTGCATCATTAAATATTTTCACGTATCGCGACTTCCTTGATAAAATGTCCGACGGCTCGCATTACTGCTTGCAAATGGAACAGTTAAGGTTTATTTTAACTTCCATCAAGTGAATAGATCAATGAAAATACCATTTCCTCATAATTTCCCTGCCGAACTGCGACTTGTTGAAGGAGCAGATGCCGAAAAGCTCTTTGATTTGATCGACCGTAACCGTCAGCATCTTCGCCGTTGGCTCCCCTGGCTGGACGGCAACATGTCCATCGACGATACTCAAACGTTTATCCGTCATTCTCAAGAACAGTATTCCAGCAAAAAAGGGTTTCAAACAGCGATATGGTCCGCTAATGAAATTGCCGGAATCATTGGATACCATCCCATCGATTGGCAAAACAGGTCGGTGATGATCGGATACTGGCTTGGGGAGCAATTTCAGGGGAAAGGGATTATGACCGCAGCCTGCAGAGTTCTTGTGAATTATGCCTTCAATGAATTAAAGCTGCATCGCGTCGAGATCAAATGCGCAACCGGCAATACGAAAAGCTGCGCTATTCCCGAGCGATTACATTTCACCAAAGAAGGCGTCATCAAAGACGGAGAGTGGCTCTACGATCATTTTGTGGATTTGGTGCTATACAGAATGCTGGCTCACGAATGGAAAAATTTTCAGTAAAACAAATCTCCGAATATTCTCACCGACCGTAAATTAAAAAAATTGAACTAGACGCGATAAGCTTCAGAGTAGTCAATTTACTCTTGTGGCGCGATGAAATTCCTACTTTTTCACATATTTCCAATTTCGTGTTTTCCCTTTGGAAAGCCATGCAATAGAATTGACCAACCGCTTCTCTCTTGTCTCGTCGGTTCTTGCCTCAACCAGCCAATCGATGTAGTCTTTTTTATTTGTATAACTGAAACCTTCGAACATGAGTAAAGCTTTCCTATTCTTGCCGAGGGCTTTTTTGAAATACTGCGGAACTTTCAATGATTTCTTTTCAGCAGTTTTGGACCTGGAGGGGGCTTTCACTCCTTCATCGTTGAGCATTGCCGCTTCCTTAATATAGCCGATGATAGTTTGGTCAGAAGGGAGATCGTTTACGGATTTCAGCCGTCCGAAATTCCCCATGGCCGTCTTCCCAATTTTCGAAACGAGTTCGCGTGAATCGGACATCGCCGACGCTTTCCACAAAACAAATGCACAATGATGCTTGAACGATGCCATGCTGCAGAGGAGTCCTTTGTGCACAAAATGCGGGAACCCCCACTTAATGGTCTCTTCAACATCGGGACAACCGCTATGGACAAGCTGACGCAAATGGTTAAGAATTGGTTTCGCGAAGTCCGCTGACTTTGCTATGTACGAATCTACTCTGTTGTCTTTTTTTCCCATGTTGCGGCAGATGAAAGTCGTTCAATAAAACTCAATAAAGAAAAGGATAGAAGTTAGAATAAGGTTTCAGTAAAGGCCGTCAGCTTTTTCTACTTCATGGTATTAGTTGAAGGAGTCGAGATCTCGTCAATCGTCAGCGTAAATCCTTCACCCATGTCGTTAAATATTTTCAAGCGGATGGTATTCTTCTCTTTGAACCACACCAGTTTTTGATCGAACGACCCGCCAGGGAACTCCACTTTGGCCATTAACACTAAAGTATCCCCCCTAAAATTCCCGCGATATTGAGGATTGTCGCCAAAATTGTTGAACATGGATAAGACATATTTTCCATCCCGCTTGTCGTATCCCAGCATACCGTGTCCTTTGTAATTCCCAAAAATCTGGTTAACGCTTTTCTCGTCGATCATCACAAACATCGAATCCAATCCCCACGTCGCTACCGTGGTACCCTTACCGGCTCCTCCGTTTGGGGACATGGAGTTCGGCATGACACGGGTTTCAGTTGAGAATGTACCGACGAGAAATGCAAGCTTCGCTCGTTCCGGTCCCTGCCCCGGTCTTTGAAAAGGGGACGAGTCCTGAGCAGCCAAATGCGATGAAGCAAAAAAGATTATTGCCGCGCCGATAACAATGTTCTTTCCCATTTTGCCTCCGTTAAAAAATTGGAAAAAAGTTTTAATGATGTTCGGGTGATCTTCATAAAATATCGATTCCAATCCGGCAAGATTATGCTCCGAATTGCCGCAGATGATGGTCAAGATGATTCCACATCAGCTTGTCCCATTCGTCCACGGTTAATTTTCCGAAGAAGGGATGTGTCTCTTTTGAAATCCCCGCGGGGCCCGATTGTGCAAATTGCTGAACCAATGAAATCAGCCTTTCCTTCTCATCCTCGAAATTCCTTTGCTCCGTTACAACAAAGTTTTTGTCTGTCGGCATATTCTTTCCCCACTGTTTTTCACCCGACAATTTCTTTTTCGCAATCCTCCCAAACAAAAACCCTATTAAGTTCGTTTTAGTTTCAATTCACCGAATGCGACTTTTAAAGGTGCTTGTGCATGTGTCAGCATTTGGGAAACGTTCATTTTCCCCCACCCTCCTTTGGTTTCGGGGGTCAGACTGTTGATACGATTGACAATTTCCCTGTTGTCCGATATGTCGAAGAGGCTCTTCATATATTTCTATCTCCTTGATCGTGCCATTTCAGCGCACAAAGCGGGGATTCGGAGCGCAATTACCAAATTTTTACTCGTACACTATCCGCACGCCACATCGGGTCGCCCTGCTTGATTCCGAACGTTGAATAAAACTCCGGCATATCCGTCAACGGGCCGATGACACGGAATTTGGCCGGGGAATGTTCGTTGCTTCGCACCTGATTAGCGATCGCTTCGGGGCGTTCGTTCACCATCCAGGCGAGAGCATAGCCGAGGAAGAACCGCTGGTCGGGATTCAGTCCCGCAATAATTTCACGATTCTTGTACTGGCTAGTCTTCTTAAACGCCTCGTATCCCATCATGATCCCCCCAAGGTCGGCAATATTCTCTCCCTGCGTCAGCTCGCCGTTGATGTGCAAACTGTCGACAGCAATGTAATCGTCAAATTGTTTAACAATCATTTTTGTCTTCGTGTAGAATTTGGCGCTGTCTTCAGGAGTCCACCAATTGTTCAGATTGCCAGACTCATCATACTTGCTCCCCTGGTCATCGAACCCGTGAGTGATTTCATGGCCGAAGGTAGATCCGCCGATGACCGAATAAAGTATCGCGTCGTCGGCCAGGACGTGTTCATATCCGGATACAATAATATTGCAGCCGGGAACAACGATCTCATTGTTCGATGAGTTGTAGTACGCATTATACGTTTGCGGTTCCATGTCCCATTCCGTCCGGTCCACCGGCTTCCCATATTTTGAGACCATGTATTCAAATTCCCATCTGTTGGCGCTCATGACATTCCGGACGAATGACGAGCGGTCGATCTGCATACCGCTCAAATCCTTCCATTTATCGGGGTATCCGACTTTCATGATTATCGCATTGAGTTTCTTTAGCGCCTTTTCCTTTGTCGGTTCGCTCATCCAGTCTAATTTTTTTATTCGTTCGGCATACACTGCTTTGATCGCATTCCCGATTTCGAGAAGCTTCTCTTTTGTCCCTTTCGGCAAATATTCCGCAACATATACCTGGCCGATCAATTCACCAAGCGAACCGTCAGTTTCTTCCACGACGCGCTTCCACCGCGGTTTCGGTTCTTGAATTCCGCGAAGCGTTGTCGAATAAAAATCGAACGACTCAAGATATGTTTTATCGTCCATATAGCGGGCGAGGCCTCGAACGAGATGGAACTTGAGATAATACTTCCAGTCGTCCAGAGAGAATGATTTCAGATAGTTATTAATGGCTGCCAAAAACTCCGGTTGACCAACAACGACTGTGTCCACATTCTTCAATCCTGCCACGTTCATAAACGCAGCCCAGTCAAGGTTCGGTGTCGACTCCTTCAATTGTTCAAAAGATATTTTATTATAATTCTTGAGCGGGTCGCGCGTATCCTCCCGTTTGCGGGAGACTTCTGCAATTGCCGTTTCCAGCTTCATCACGCGTCCGGCAGCTTGGCTTGCTTTAGTGCTATCGTAGCCTATAATCGTAAACATATTATTCAGATGCGCCAGGAATTTTTGGCGGATTGTCAAAGCGCGTGAATCAGTATCAAAATAAAAATTACGGTCGGGCAAGCTTAATCCACCTTGCCAGATAAAAATAGCATTTTTGCTGCTGATCTTATCATCTTGCCCTACTCCAAACCCGAATATCGGAGAAGCAGAGACTGCGTGAATGTATGCCGCAGTTTTTATTACACCGCTCATGTTTTGAATTCCGTCAATCATTTCAAACTCATTCTTCAAATCTGACATTCCTTTTTTGTTCAGGGAGACACTGTCCATCCCTGTGTAAAAGAAGTCACCAATTTTTTGCTTGTTGCTCCCTTTTTCCGCATTAGTCAAGGCCGCAGAAGATTCGCAAACGTTGCGAATTTGTGAATTGATCGTGTCCTGAATCATTTGCCAGAGACCGTTGTACGGTTCGCTGGCGGGAATCGGATTCTCCTTAAACCATTTTCCGTTGGCAAAGAGAAAAAAATCTTCCCGGGCTTGCATGGTTGAGTCTATGTGCGATGCGAGCGCGTCGATCCCCTCTGTTTGTATCTTGGATTGACTGACCAGGCTGGGAACTCCGAACGCCAGAGCTGCAAGAAGGAGTAATATTACGAATCGTGTTTTCATAGTTTTCTTTGTAAGTGTAATTTAGTGAATGGTGTCATTGCTCGCTGTATGTTAATTTTTCATTCCTTCTTTACCTAACGCAAAATCAACTGCCGACCGGGAATGTATGGCGGTCGTATCAAATACGGGAATATCACAATCATTCTGGTTGAGCAGCATCGGAATTTCAGTGCAGCCGAAAATAACTCCTTGCGCGCCTCTTGTCTTGAGCTCCTGAATAATTTGAAGATACTTTCTTTTTGTCTCGGCAGTAAAAATTCCCTTGCCCAGCTCAGCGTAAATTGAAGTGTGGATAAACTCCCCGTCAATATCATTCGGAATTATGGTCTGAATATCACAATTCGACAATTTCCTCCTGAAAAATGGAAGCTCCATTGTAAATTTTGTTCCCAGCAAACCAACAGTGGTAAGCTTTTGTTTTGCTACTTCCTTCGCTGTCATTTCAGCTATATGCAAAAGGGGGATTCGAATATTTTTCTGAATGCTCTCTGCAGCCATGTGCGGAGTGTTGGCACATAAAAGCAAGCAGTCTGCTCCAGCACTTTCAAGGCGACGGGCAATTCCCGTCAATGTATCGGCAACGGGTCCCCAACCGTCAGGGTCTGCGGTGGGTTTGAATTCTTCAAAGTTTATCGAGTAGAGAAGGATTTTTGCAGAGTTAAGGCCACCGAGCCGTTCGTTGGTGAGTTGATTGATTATTCTGTAGTACTCAATTGTCGAGACCCAGCTTGTTCCGCCGATAAGTCCTATAGTTTTCATTGTATTCTTCTACTTCCGTTTTCAATAAAAAAATCATACCCGAAATCACTAACCGCAGCGAGGACTAAGATTAATTGACAATTTGGATTCTCTGACGAGAGGCGTTCAAGGATTAACATCACAAAGGCATAGCAAAGTAGATATGGGGAAAAAATCTTCTTATATATAGATGACATCTCACCGGTTGTCTTCCACGGCACGAGCCACTTCGACAAGATGTCACAGTCTTGAGCAGTCCTATAACTTATTCGGAAGTTTTTGTTCCCCAAAATTTCTGCGCACGTTCGCCATACCACGCTCCCAACAATGAAAGGAGGAAAATTAGAACCATGATGAGAATGAGATATGGAACATCTTCGGAAATGCCCGGAGCGATGTACCGCGCAAAAAAAAGACGGAACGCAATGTACCAAATTGCGACCAACATCACACCCGCTACGGCCGGTTCCCATATCGTAATCCCTTCAGAAAGGAACCCGGCAATCGCGGGAAGTAGGATCGCCCCGCCAAAGGACCATGCGCCAATAAACATTTCTGCCTTAATGCTTATAACATTATTGCCAAATACTCCGCTGACAAAAAGAATTGGCAGCAGATAAAATACGATTTCCAGCAGGAAAGTGATCCCAACCCACTTCCACTGCAATTTATTGGATTGTGCCGAAGCGTCGGCCATAATGAATCCTCCTGTGGTGATAAAAATCGGCAACGAACCTACATAGTGTTAATGTATTATTTCCGGATTGATTAAGCAACGGTTTTTTCCGAATATGTAGTTGATCTCTTAGTGCTTTTGTGGCGGTATCATGGCGGTCGTGCGAAACATGATTTTAGACATCCGAAAAAATCTCTTCACGCCAAACCGCTAAGATTCTGATTCAAAATCATTTTGCGACTTTGCGTCTTTGCGCGAGACATGTACTTTCAGGGTTATTCAAAAGTCTCGATTCGGTAATGATTGGAATCGATAGCGCCGTCCTGGCCGTCCCTATCTCATGTTTTTGAAACCGTTTTCTACTTCGCACGAAATTCTTCTGTATACTTCTTCAAATGTTCCCATGCCATCGATTTTTATAACCCCATGCAATTGATTGTACTTTTCGATAACGGGAACTGTTTTCTTTTCATGCTCTCCGAGACGCTTGACAATCTTTGCGGTGCTGGTATCGTAAGGCATGCAGCGGTCAGTTTTACTTCTTGCGTCCAGGCGATTTATGAGCTCCAGCATCGGGACTTCTATTTCGATGATTTTTGCAATTGACGAATCATGTTTTTTCAACAGCCCGTCCAAAATGTATGACTGCACTAATGTCCGCGGAAATCCTTTAAATATGAAACCCTTGACGTTATTCTGATTGGCCAGTTTCTTTTCTATCAATTGCACGACTATTTCGTCGCCTACGAGCTGGCCATTCTCGTACAGTTCCGTGATTCTTTTTCCGATCTCAGATTTCTTTTCGATTTCCTGTTGAAGCATCTCCCCCGTCGCCACATATTCCAGACCGAACTCTTTCGCCAGCGCTTTGCCATGAGAACCCCGTCCCGATCCAGGGTAACCGAAAAGAACAATATTGAGCAAGCGCTTGCTTAATTCTTGCTTTATGATTTTCGTAATGCTCTCTGTTACATCTTCGATGCCGGCACTTCCGTCAACTTCAAAGTAGATTCCTTTGTCCTTGTAAAATTGCAGAACAGGAAGTGTCTTCTCATGGTATTCTTTAAGTCTGTTACGAATGACAGTTTCATTGTCGTCCATGCGGCCGGACGTTTTGCCTCTGTTTAAGAGACGCGACACAGAAATTTCTTCCGGCACACTGAGACTGATAAGGCAATTTAACGATGTGTTCAATTTCAACATCAAGCCTTCGAGAATATAGGCCTGAATATATGTACGCGGAAAACCATCGAACAAAAAGCCGTTTGAATCCGGATTATCGGTAATCGTTTTTTCAATAATTTGAACGATAATTTCGTCCGAGACCAATCCCCCCGATGCGATAATACTCTGAGCTTCCAGCCCTAATTTTGTGTGGTTCGCGATTTCCTTTCTTAGCAGATCACCTGTGGAGATATAAAACAAATTATATTTTTCAATGAGGAATTCTGATTGAGTCCCTTTTCCGGCGCCAGGGGGGCCAAATAATGCAATATTCAACATAAGCGTAATCTTTTCTAATAATTATTTGATGGAGCATATTCGTGATTTAAGTATTCGAATTTGATGAGAAAGCTCATCGGCTATAAAGATACGATTTTCAATTGGAGAAGTAAACAGCCGATGGGTTTGTGGTGTTTAGTGCGGAGTTCTCAATGCAGTTTTTTGGAGAGCTTGCGACTTCGAATTACTGAATTCCCGCCTTACGTCCGCCGACGACAGCTTTCGAACTATGAATACAGCGATAGCAACCACGATCAGTCCTCCAAGGACTGTTGCAAATTCTCCGAACGCCATTACGCCAGAACCGCCGAGCATTTGAGCAACTCCAGTATTACCGAGAAATGATTGCGCCATGTAGTATCCGCCGATCGAAGACAGGATATAATACGCCGTTTGCAGCCAGACGAGCAAGATGAAGGAAATTCTTCCCCATTTCATGCGTTTGAGCAGCGCGTATGAAACACCAATCGTTACAGCGTTCAACGCTATACTCATGATGCTCGACGCCAACATCCATCCTGAATTAAAGGGCAACGAAGAAGCGTCCGGTTGGTACGCTTGCATTAACCGCATTGCCATTTGATATTCAGAACTGTTAGTAAGGTTTTCGTACGAGATCAGTCCGGTAATGTCAGTGACAGTCAAAAATAATGCGACAACCATCGAAACAAGAGCTAATCCTGTTACGAACGTTGAGCGGGATGGAGGCAATTGTATGTTAGTTGAAGGATCCGTGGCGTCCTAGTTGTTAGTCCTGAGTTCTTAGTCCTTGGTCCAGAGGATTCTACTTTGTTTTGGTCGCTTGAGGTTGGCTATGTTCTGCGCGAAGAATCATGTCCATGGACATTTTGTCCAAACCTTTTACACGAATTTCCGCGTTCGGATAAAGTTTCTTCACTTTGGCGTGCAACAGAACGATCAGATCCAAATTTCCCCGATTGACGGAAAATTCCGCTCCGTCATTTTTTTTGCCGTTTACATACGTGTGCGCCGTGTACGATCCGCCGTTATTTTTATTACAGCGCATTTCGACAGATACGTTTTCAGACATTTGTTTTTCCTTCTATTGTGTTCGACAATCATCGATTCCTGCTATAAAGATACAATATATGTACATAGTAAACAATTTTTGGAAGGATGAAAGTAGGCCTTACGCCCGTAGCCGACAAGGGGCATCAACTCAATTTCTCTTTGGCTGGCGGAAAAACAAAAATATTAGAAAAGAATCGTGGACGATCAATGTATTTCTTCGTCCTGACCTTCATATCTGAGCTTTCTTACCGGAGACTTCGGAAAAACTCCATAATGATTTGCGGAGCGCTAATGTCTTTATTGACGTTGCCGAAAACTCTCGGCCACAAATGGAAACCCGCATTCATAAAAATGTGCCCGCCGTTGATCACTTTGATCAACACCACTTTCTTTCCTGATTGAACACAATCGTACGTATATTCGACCGCCGTCGATTTATCACTCTTGTTGACATCGGGGAATTCGTACACTTTTTGTGAGGTTGTATCTCCCTTGTCCAATGCCAGCCAGTACTGCATTGTTTGATTGGTAGACATCACTTCTCCCCGTTCCTTACCGTCCCCTGCTTTCACCTCGCCCCCGTTATATGGATTGATGGGGTCGGCGGTTCCGTTGAGCAAGAGCATTGAAACGGGCCGATTCGTCTGGATGCATTCATCGTTTGCCACTGCTGGAAGATTGGCAGCAACAGCGGCAAATCCTTTGAAAATGCCGGGACGCTCCTTTGCAAGCTTGAAACACATTTGTGCTCCGTTCGAGTAGCCCGTTGCAAAAACATTCTGTTCGTCGATGGCATAATTGTCTTTGAAATACTTGACCATACTATCAAAAAAAGCAACATCGTCGACATTCAATTTCCTTGTAACGAACGTGGCGGATTTTCTGCAGTCATTCCAGTATCGCCCGTACCCCTGGGGATAAACAACAATAATGTCTTTATACTGATCGGCAAGTTTGTCAAATTGTCCTCCCGTCAGTACTTGCATTCCTTTTGCCTCCATCCCGGAGCCATGAAGAACAAATACCAGCTTCGGAGCCTCGGATAGATGCTTTGGGACATAAAAGAGGAATGCCCTATTAAGGTTATTGACGGTAAGCCGGCCTGAATGGAGCTGTTCGGAGCTAATCGATTGAAAAGAACCGATACACAATGTTAAGAATAGCGATAAGAAAAAAATCTTTCTCAAATTAAAAGTTTGCTTATGGGCTTTAGGTTTTAGTCTCTCCGCAATGAACTGTGGAGCGCCGGCTTTCTTAGCTTCCTTCCTATTCAGCGAGCAACGAAATAATTTTCTGTTCAATTTCATCATAGCTTCTTTCTCCGATGTGGACAAAGCGAACAGTCCCGTTCTTGTCGATCAAATAGAGCGTCGGCCAATTTTCCTGCCGGTATTCTTCACACGTTTTGAGATCACTGTCCGTTACAACCGCGTATGTTATCCATAACTCTTCCGTCTGGCGTTCAATACGTTGCGGCGATTTTTCGAGGTCGATCCGGTGTGTGCACGCCGATGATGACCAAACTGTCGCTGCTGAATTTGTCGTCCCATGCCTTTACATGAGGAATGGTGTTCATGCAGTTGGAACACCCGAACGTCCAAACTCCAACAGGATAACTTTACCGTGGAGTTCGTTCAGCCGAAGCGGGCATGAATCAATCCATTTCTCCGATTTGATATCTGGAGCTTTCGTTCCCAGCAAAGAAGCCGACTCAGATAATATGCCCTTCGGATCACCTTTCTCGATATCTGCAAAATATGAAAAGTTTCCTCAATAGCCATAGTTTAAAGCTGTGTCGCTCTGCAACCTCGTGCTTTATAGTGGAATCCATTCCGGCCGAAGAGTTTCGATCACATCGTACTCATTTTTTCAAACCGCAGTCTTTAGTATCTAGTGCCGCTTCCAAAAATAAATATTGTATTTTGAAGTGCATCAATATCCTTCGACGCAGCCGCGACGGCTCATCCTGAGCAAGCGGAGCGCGTCGAAGGAGGCCGTCGCGTCCCGCCGCTTTTCGGCGGGATCAGGATGAACATCCTTGTACAAATACAACTTTATTTAATTGAAACAGCACTAGGTCGGGAAATGTATTCTGTATTCTGTATTCTGTATTCTGCTTCTTAACGAAATACCATATTCGACGCCAATTTTACAAGGCCTCTATGTCGGAAGCCATGAGCAAGAAGGCTTTCAGTCATTAATTCTCGCTGAAGAACCGGAGAGAAAATGTTATCCCTCCAAAAGCGATTTCGAGTGGGAATCGATACCCTCTCATCCACTAAGCCTAAGAATTTCGATACCTCCTGGGCCGCATAGACACCATCCTGCATTGCAAAAAAAACTCCTTCGCCCGTGAACGGCTCTGTGGTGTGGCGTGCATCTCCAATAAGATACGCGGATATATATTGACGCCTATTTACCCTGGGAGTAATAGGAAATGCCGTATGGATTTCTCCCGTGACATCCAATCTGGGGACAGTTTTCTGCGTGTACGGATTGGAATGAATAGTCCTCGCAATAAAGGATTCGACGTTGGTAACTGCAAGGCGAGCGAGGCTTCGTGTTACGACCATTGCGACGTTTGCTTCGCCGGCGGATACATCCGACAATTCCTCCATATCCCCCATCAAAGAAAAGCATTAAAACATCTGAAGCCGTTGTGTTTGTACGCCCCACGGTAAATTGAACACCAATCCGATCTGAGCCTGCTTCCTTCACTTTGTCCTTTTTATTATCAATTCCAGCAAGAAGTCTCGCGACACGCGAGTTGCGTCCGTCGGCACCGATGAGGAGAGCACAATCGAGACTGAATGTTTCTCCGGTTTTTTGCTTCCGCAAGGAAATTTTCCATGAACCTTTATCGGATTTCCTGAAACAAATAGAGTCGATACATGTTGCTTCGCAAAATGTCTGCACCTTCCGCGACGGCGCGATGCAAAAGCAATGAATCGAGATTGCTCCGCTTGATGGCCATGAACGGTGGCAAACGGCTTTGGCGGCAAGTGAGTGTCGAATGGGATATCCAAAACTTTTCCGGACCGGGCGGCGATCTTTATGCCTGTTATGTGTTCGGCGTTGGAGGCAACCTCATCGGCGACGCCGAGCACATTGAAAAAATCCCAGCATCCTGGATTGATACAATCGCCGCAAATCTTTTCGCGCGGAAACGTCGCTTTATCGCAAAGGAGCACGCGAATTCCCTTTCGCGCGAGAAGCGCTGCACACGTTGTCCCCGCAGGTCCGGCTCCTATAATCACAACATCAAAACGGGAATTGTGCAACGTAGTCATTGGCTGTATCTTCCGAATACAAGAGCTGCATTAATACCGCCAAACCCGAATGAGTTGGAAAGGATATAATCAACGCGCACATCCCTGCCGATGTTTGGCACACAATCGAGGTTGCATTCGGGGTCCGGAGTGGATAGATTAATTGTCGGCGGAATATAGTTCCCTTCAAACATCATTGCACAAATCACAGCCTCGACTGCGCCCGTCGCGCCAAGCGCATGGGCATGCATCGCTTTCGTGCCGCTGACGGGAATCTTCGACTCCGTTCCAAAAACTTTTTTTATGGCAATCGTTTCACACTTATCGTTAAGGACAGTCCCGCTTGCATGCGCATTGATATATCCTATTTCTTCAGGCGAGATTTTTGCTTCCGACAAGCGCATCCCTCATTACCCGTGCAGCGGATTCGCCGTCGGGACGCGGTTGCACCAAATGAAATGCGTCGTTGTTACATGCGTAACCGAGAAGCTCAGCGTAGATATGCGCCCCGCGCCGTACCGCTGAGTTCCGTTCCTCAAGAACAAGAACTGCGGACGCTTCTCCCATAACAAACCCGTCGCGATGAAGGTCGAACGGCCTGCACGCAGTCATCGGATCGACGTTGGTGCTCATCGAGCGAATAATGGTAAACGCGCTGAAGGTCAACGCGTATAAAGGAGCCTCGGCACTTCCGGCAACCATAATGTCCGCATAGCCGTCGCGCACATACCGATACGCTTCGCCGATAGCGATCGCACCAGAACTGCAGCTGTTGGAATTTGCATTGCTCGGTCCGGTGAATCCATAATGAATGGCGATGTTGCTCGAACCTGCGCCGCCGAAGACCATCAGCGCAAGATTTGGGTCGACGGCTTTTATTCCGTCCTTCACGTACCGCTCGTGCTGAACCTCCGCGCCTGCCACGCCGCCGAGAGCAGTTCCAAACGTTACGCCGATTTTTTCCTGAGTCTTTTTCGGATCGTGCTCGATTCGCGCGTCATCGATCGCCATATTCGCCCCCGCAAGTGCAAGCTGGGCAAAACGATCCATCCTGCGCGCCGATTTGGCATCGAAAAAATTCAACGGGTCAAAATCGTCGATCTCTCCTGCCACTTTTGTCTTGATCTGCGACGTGTCGAACCGTGAAATGGTGCGAATGCCGATACGGCCTTCTTTGACCCCTTTCCAAAGTCCGTTCTTGCCGTGTCCGATCGGCGTGACAGCTCCAAGTCCCGTGATAACAACGCGTCTACGTTCCATGTTCCCTTTCACTTTCTACCTTGGACTTTTGCGACCCCACCCATCCCTCCCTTATAGGGGAGGGTGTTTCTTCAAGATAGATTTTCATAAAACGCAGCGTCTCACTCGCGACATGATGGATAAAGAAATCGCCGATAATCCAATCAGTGATGAATGATCCGATCAGCGGGATCGTCGGTTTCAGGTCGTGGGATATTTTTACTTCAACACCGCCACCTGTCTCTTTGAAAGTCCATACAACATCCATTCCTTTTGTGAACGCTTTCAAGTGGTGAAACCGTACTTCGCAGCGAGCATCATCAATTTCCTGTTCCGATGTCCATTGAATCGGAATCCATCCTCTCTTCGCTCCCATCACCACGACATTTTTGTACGCTGACTTTTCGATGTACCTAATCCACCGGTAATGCGGAAGAATATCGGGCCACCGAGAGAGGTCTGCCGCGGCCTCGAAAATGCTGGCCCGAGGAGCCTCTATAAGAATCGAATCTTCTTTGTGCATCATTTTTCCTTTACCATCACAAGCCTAAAAAGCGGGGCCGTGAAAATCCTCACGGGTTGGACCCCAGCTTCTTCAGCCATCTTCGCCAGTTCGTCTTTCGTGAAGGCACGTTGAACCGAGGCGACGCTGTCATAGCGGGTCATAGGGTTCGCTGTTGTCAAGCGGGTGTAAACCCAGGCAGTCGCTGCTCCAATGTAGCTTCGTGAGAGATCATTTACAACAAAGCCAAGCCTGCATATCCGATTCATTTCCCGAATTAGTTTCACTCCATTGCGGTGTGAAAGGTGATGGATCGCGAGGGAGCACGAGACGATGTCAAAGCTCTCCGAAGGATATGGCAGGTCAAGAATGTCGCAGCGCTCGAATTGTATTTCATGATATCCCAGTGCATATTGTCGTGC
This sequence comes from uncultured Bacteroidota bacterium, assembly GCA_963843065.1. Lineage (GTDB taxonomy): Bacteria > Bacteroidota > Ignavibacteria > UBA10030 > UBA8401 > JAGVPT01. Next base: position 4,077 of record CAWJKX010000050.1, on the reverse strand, counting down.
AACATTAAGCATGATTTCATTTCTGTCGACAGCGATGATCTGAACACGTTTGCCGAGATGCCGGAACTCTTTCGCCAGAGAAACGGGTTGGTCTCCGGAACCGGTAGCGAGGTCTAGAATGGTAGCAACTTCCCCCAGCTGTGTTTTCATCGCTATTGGCACCAGAGCATTTCGCAGCGCCGAAAGTCCTCCAAAATAGCGATTGATAATGCGGAGATTGCGAAGGTCGTCTACGAGCATTCTAGGATCGGCATCCGGCTGATCCATCATCTCAGGCTTGGATTCGGTGAACTGTCTTTTCAATGAGTAGATGGGAATTAGAAGTTTAGTGTTGATTGTGAGCTGTTGGCTGTTAGCTATTGGTGGTTGATTGCATGATGCTATTCAATAACGACTTTGCCGGTCATTCCCAGATAACCGAGACCGCAGAAGCGGGAGCAACGGAATCCGTATTCACCTTTTTTTGAAGCGTAGAATTGGATGGTCTTCGTCTCGTTATCGTCGAGCCGTTCATCAATTCCGAACGCACTCAATTGAAATCCATGAGTGCCGTCGATTGCCTTGATCTTCAGAGTAACGAGGGTTCCGGACTGCACCCGAATGACCTCCGGCGTAAACTTGTACGATTCAGTAGTCATTTCCACCGCGTCTTTGGGAACGTTCTGCCGTCAATATCGGAGGGGATCGCATCGAACTGCTTTGAGCTTCCGCATGCGGAGAAGAAAAGAAGTTCGCCAACGCCTGCCGATTTTATATTCATATGCTGTTCAAAAATTAGGATGGATGATAGAAGGTATTAGATTCTCCTGGCTGATATCACAACACGACATCAAGCCGTAAGATTCCAATTTGCGAAAGGCAGTTTGCCTGATACTGGCGAAGTATCGGCGCGAACAAGGTGTTCTAGTTACCGACGTGCGTCCGCAAAAAATGAAGGAGGAGCGGCCAGGCTTGTTCGGCTGATTCTTTGTGATACGTCGGCCGAGCATCGCAGAAGAAGCCATGTTCGGCTTCTGAGAACTCAATGTTGGTGTACAGTTTATTCGCTGCGCGAAGCCCATCCACGATAGAACGAATATGCTCGGGAAGAATTCGTTTGTCCCGTCCCCCCCAAAACATAAGCGCGGCGCCGTGAAGCTGTGGAATTTTGCTCACGAGCGTTTCTGCAATGCCGCCTCCGTAGAAGCTGATTGCTGCTTTCACCGGAAGTATGGTGTTTGCCTGGAACGCAATGCGTCCCCCCATGCAAAAGCCGATGCAGGCGGTTCGATTGGCGTCTACTGACGGGTCGCCGGTCAACAACTCATAGGACGCTCGCACATCCGCTTCGACGAGGTCCTCTTTAATCGCTGTGAAATGTTTCTGCATTCCCGTGAAATCATTATAGTCTCCCTCAATGCCAACTCCCGTTCGGTGAAACAATTCGGGGGCAATGGCCACATATCCTTCGCGCGCGAAACGGTCTGCCACGTTCCGGATATGGGAGTTCACACCAAAAGCTTCCTGATAGACGACTATTCCCGGATGTTTTCCGGGGTTTGACGGACGCGATACAAAGACACGCATCTCTGTACCGTCCGACACTTTTACGGTTATGTAATTTCCCATGGACTCGCTTTCAAATTATGCGACAACAGAGGGATAGAGGAATGCGCCGATCAAAACCAGAATCGTCGTTGAGACAGCTAAGGCAGCAAAATCAAACGGGAGGCCGTACACGCTTGTTCCCCCCACAAGCATTAATCCCCGCAGCGCGTCGACCTCGTACGTCAGCGGATTGACCTGTGCGATCGCCTTCAGCCACGGGGGCATGATCGCTATCGGATAGATTGCATTGCTGGCAAAAAAGAGGGGCATGGTCAACACCTGGCCTATCCCCATAAAACGTTCGCGCGTCTTCACTATGCATGCGATGATAAGAGAGAACGTCGAAAACAGCGCCGAGCCAAGGAAGACGAAAAGAAGAATTCCGAGGAGTGATAATGGATTCCAGCTGATGTGCACTCCGAGCACAAGCGAAAGGATATAGATAATGATCGCCTGTGATAATCCTCGGACACCGGCGGAGAGCGCTTTGCCGAGGACGAGGGCTGAGCGCGGAGTGGGGCTGACAAGAAACTTGTGGATTATCCCGAGGTCTCGTTCCCAGATGATTGCAATCCCGTAAAAGATGGCGGCGAAAAGAACGCTCTGAGCCAGAATGCCCGGCGCCAGAAAATCAAGATAGTCCACTGAGCCGGTAGGGATGGAACGAAGACGCGAGAACACTTCTCCGAAAATCAGCATCCAGAGTGCGGGCTGCAGCGCACGCGTCAGCAATTCGGTCGGATCATGGCGCAATTTTCGGACTTCGAGCTCGGCAATCACGAATGTCTTTCGAACAAATTGCAGCAGGGTTCGTCCTCCGCTAACCTCTGGAGCGACTGTCAGATCATCCCAGACGCTTTGCAGTACAGGCGGACTCTTGATGCTTCACGATAGCTTCCTCCGGATTCAATTGTGTTCCCTGAATAAAATGCAAACACATCGTCAAGCGATGTCTTCTTTCCGCCGACAGATTTCTTCAACTCTGCCGGGCTCCCGTCCGCGACGATGCTGCCTTTGTGCATAATGGCGACGCGCGAGCAGAGCGATTATGCACAAAGGCAGCATCGTCGCGGACGGGAGCCCGGCAGAGTTGAAGAAATCTGTCAGTGTAAGAGACATCGCTTGACGATGTGTTTGCATTTTATTCAGGGAACACAATTGAATGCACAGGAAGCTATCGTGAAGCATCAAGAGTCCCACCGTACTGCAAAGCGTCTGGGATGATCTGACAGTCGCTCCAGAGGTTAGCGGAGGACAGAACCCTGCTGCAATTTGTTGGAGAGGTGTTGGAGATTGCCGAGCTCGAAGGCCAAAAATTGCGCCATGATCCGACCGTGGTGCCTTGGCGTGCGACCCAGCCAGCTTGCTGATTGATGATTTTCGGAGAAGTGTTCTCGGCGTCTCCCTTCCCCCCATCCCTACCGGCTCAGTGGACTATCTTGATTTTCTGGCGCCGGGCATTCTCAATAAGAGCATTCTTTTCGCCGCCATCTTTTACGGGATTGCAATCATCTGGGAGCGACAACCTCGGGATAATCCACAAGTTTCTTTGTCAGCCCCACTCCGCGCTCAGCCCTCGTCCTCGGCGAACGAGCTCTCCGCCCCTCTCAGAGGATTATCACAGGCGATCATTATCTATATCCTTTCGCTTGTGCTCGGAGTGCACATCCACTGGAATCCATTATCACTCCTCGGAATTCTTCTTTTCGTCTTCCTTGGCTCGGCTGTTTTCGACGTTCTCTCTTATCATCGCATGCATAGTGAAGACGCGCGAACGTTTTATGGGGATAGGCCAGGTGTTGGCCATACCCCTCTTTTTTGCCAGCAATGCAATCTATCCGATAACGATAATGCCCCCGTGGCTGAAGGCGATCGCACAGGTGAATCCGCTGACGTACGAGTGCGCGCTGCGGGGATTAATGCTTGTGGGGGAACAAGCATGTCGGCCTCCCGTTTGATTTTGCTGCCTTAGCTGTCTCAACGACGATTCTGGTTTTGATCGGCGCCTCCCTCTATCCCTCTGTTGTCGCATAATTTGAAAGCAAGTCCATGGGAAATTACATAACCGTAAAAGTGTCGGACGGATCGGGGATCCGTGTTTTTGTATCGCGTCCGTCAAACCCCGGAAAACATCCGGGAGTAGTTGGATTCTATCAGGAAGCTTTTGGTGTGAACTCCCATATCCGGAACGTGGCGGCCCGTTTCCGCGCGCAAAAAAAATGTGGCCATTGCCCCCGAATTGTTTCACCGAACGGGAGTTGGCATTGAGGGAGACTATAATGATTTCACGGGAATGCAGAAACATTTCACAGCGATTAAAGAGGACCTCGTCGAAGCGGATGTAGAAGCGTGTCATGAGTTGTTGACCGGCGACCCGTTAGTAGACGCCAATAGAACCGCCTGCATCGGCTTTTGCATGGGGGGACGCGTTGCGTTTCCAGGCAAACACCATGTTTCCGCTGAAGGCGGCAACCTGCGGGAGGCAGAGCA
>CAWJKX010000049.1:0-6576 GCA_963843065.1 uncultured Bacteroidota bacterium | reverse complement strand
CTGAAGGATGGAAAACACTCCATTGGTGATTTAATCGTCCACAACGAGAACGATTCAACACTGGCGTTCATCCTTGCCAACATGACATACAACGCTTCGCTCCCTCGGCCCGTCGGCATTTTCTTGAACATCGACCGCCCGACATACGAATCGCAAATGGCTCTTCAAATAAAAAATGCTGTCGATAAGAAGGGCAAAGGCGATTTGGATAAATTGCTCGGTTCGGGCGACACCTGGACAATTGAATAAAGCGAGATACGAATCCAGAGACGCACTTTCTCGGGAGAGGAAGTGCGTTCTTTTTCGTTCAAGAAGATGTCGTCTAGTGCCGCTTCCCAAAATAAATGTTGTATTTTGAAGTGCATCAATATCCTTCGACGCAGCCGCGACGGCTCATCCTGAGCAAGCGGAGCGCGTCGAAGGAGGCCGTCGCGTCCCGCCGCTTTTTGGCGGGATCAGGATGAATACGTTTGCACAAATACAAGATTATTTTTTAGAAACAGCACTAGGGTATTTCAATGGACTTGACCCAATTATTTGAGCAGTGCAAAAAGATCTATGCCGAGAAGAAAAACTTCGTTCTCACGACGCACATCAACCCTGACGGCGATGGTTTGGGGAGCGAGACCGCACTTGCATTGTATCTGACCGGCGAAGGGAAAAGTGTTTCGGTCATCAATCAGAGCGAAACACCGGCCTATTACACGTTTATGAAATTGCTCTTCCCCATCGCGACATTCTCCTCCGAAAAGCATGATGACATTATCAAAAGCGCCGACGTTATCATTGCGCTTGATACGAACACGCCCACCCGATTCTCAGCCCTGAAAAAAACCGTTCTTCAGAGCAGGGCATTAAAATTATGCATCGACCATCATCCCGACCGGGAAGCGTTTGCCGATCTGTATATCATCGACGAACAGGCGACGGCAACCGGCGAGATCATCTTCAAACTCCTGAAATATCTTAACGGCAACTCCATTACAACTCCGATCGCGGAAGCATTGTATGCTGCGATCATGACCGATACGGGGTCTTTCCGTTTTCCTAAAACCGGCCCGGAAACCCACATCATTGCCGCCGAGCTTTTGGAGCGCGGCGCCGACCCGTCAACGATCTATCAAAAAATATTTGAAGAAGGCTCGGCGAACAAATTGAAACTGCTGGGCCGGGCACTCGATTCATTGAGCATCTATCATCACGGAGTTGTCGCATCTATCACGCTTCTGCGAAAGGATTTCGCAGAGACGTTTACCTCAGAAGAAGACACTGACAACATGGTCAATTATACTTTGACGATAGGGGGTGTAAAGATCGGATTGATGTTCATCGAACTCGCGGAAGGCGTGAAGGTGAGCTTCCGTTCGAAGGGAGCGATACCCGTTAATGCGCTTGCAAAGGAATTCGGCGGGAACGGGCATATGAATGCCGCGGGAGCCCGAATTTACGGCAGTACAATCGACGATGTTATGAAAAACGTCGTTGAACGGGCAGGACACTATATTTGAATACTATAACGAAGGAGTGGAAATGGAAGTTAAATGTGAACTCAGTGCGCTGTCTGAAGCAAAAGTAGATGCGGTTGCTATTTTCATCTTCCAGGACAAGAATGGGCTTACACAACAGATTGCCTCTCTGGGAAAACAGATTGGCGAAAAAATACAGCCCGCAGTTTCGCTGAAAGATTTTTCTGCTAAAAAGGGAGAATTGCTTTCACTCTACACCGATAAATCATTTGCGTCTCCCCGTTTATTTCTGATCGGGATGGGAGAGACAGAAAAACTCTCCTTGGAAAAAATTCGCCGTGGCTCTGCCGCCGCCGCTACTGCCGCTCAGAAGATGAAAATCGGTTCTCTTGGAATTGAATTTCCATCGGCCACTCTCGCCGCCCCTTCATTCAAGGCTGCTCCCTCCGAAATAGCGCAAGCCGTAGTCGAAGGGGCCGTCCTCTCCGTCTACAAATATGATAGATACATTACGGTAAAAGAAGAAGAAAAAAAACTTGAGAGCCTCACTGTCTTTCTCCGGAGACAAAAAACGGTTAAGCGAAATTCGGGAAGGTGTACGGCGCGGAGAAATCCTTTCCGCCGCAACCTGCCTCGCGCGGGACCTTCAGAACGCTCCTTCAAATGAGATTTATCCCGAGACACTTGCGCACCATGTGCAAGAGACGGCGTATAAGCATGGGTTCAAGACGACCGTATTCGACCAAAGGAAATTAGAGAGCTTGAAAATGGGGGGAATTCTCTCCGTCAGCAAAGGAAGCAATCACCCGCCGCGATTCATAATTCTCGAACACAATCCGAGCAAGGTAAAAACCGGGACCGTCGTCCTGGTCGGCAAGGGAGTAACGTTCGACAGCGGCGGCATCTCCATTAAACCAGCGGCGAACATGGGCGAGATGAAAATGGATATGAGCGGTGCAGCAGCAGTCATCGGAACATTTCAAGCGCTCGCAGATATGCAGCTTCCGGTGCATGTTGTGGGATTGATACCTGCTGTTGAGAACATGCCAAGCGGAACCGCTATGAAGCCGGGAGACATTGTCCGCCATTATAACGGAAAAACTTCGGAGATCGACAACACGGACGCGGAAGGAAGACTGATCCTTGCCGATGCACTCGGTTATGCATCCCACTATAAACCGGACGTTGTGATCGATCTGGCAACGTTAACGGGAGCGTGTGTTGTCGCACTTGGGCATCTCGCAACAGGGATGATGGGAAATGACCAGGGAGCTATGGATGCGCTGAAAACCGCCGGCGAAACGACATATGAAAGAGTATGGCAACTTCCGATGTTCGATGAATACGAGAAGATGATCAAAAGCGAAGTCGCCGATGTCAAGAACACCGGCGGGCGCTGGGGCGGAGCTATTACCGCGGGATGGTTTTTGAAAAAATTTATCGGAGATTACAAGTGGGTGCATCTCGATATTGCGGGGACGGCAATCCTGGAAGAGAATCTAGACTATGCACCAAAAGGGGGATCCGGCGTCGGTGTACGGCTGCTCATAGAATTTTTGAAGAACAGAAAATAACGAAAGGCATCACAGTTCAACTTTTGTCATTTTCCTCCGTCTAACCAAAAAATGGAAAGGACATTGTATGGTGCGAAATGTTGCGATTGTTTTCATCCTCTCTCTTTTTGTTTTCTCCATGCTCCTCGCAGGAGAGCCGGTAAAAGCAGAAAACTTTACACTCCCAGACTATAATGGCGTTAAACATACGCTCACAGATTTCAACAAATCCAAAGCCGTCGTCTTGATGTTTATCGCCACACAGTGCCCCGTTTCAAACGGATATAATACACGCATGGTATCTTTGTATAACGACTACAAAAATAAAAACGTAGTTTTTATCGGCATCAACTCCAACAAGCAGGAAAGTGTTGAAGAAGTGAAGCAGCACGCGAAAGACCACGGATTCGAATTCACGATCCTCAAAGACGAGAAGAACATCATCGCCGATAAATTTGGCGCCTCAGTAACTCCAGAAATTTTTGTTCTCAATCCATCGCTCGAAATTCTCTATCACGGCAGAATTGATGACTCGCGGCGTGAAGCTGACGTTATCTCGCACGACCTTCGAAACGCTCTCGATGAAGTCCTGGCCGGCAAACCGGTCTCCGTCTCCGTCACAAAAGCTTTTGGCTGCACGATTAAGAAAGTAGATTGATGAGACAATACGTTCTCATCGTTATCTGTCGTTTGCGCTCTCTGCGGCGGCATGAATATTTTGCCTGCCCAGAATAAAAACACTTCACCATCCGTCGAACCGATAGACGTGAAAGGTATTGAGCATCTTGTCCATATCCGCAACGGCAAAATTCTTTTCCTCAATGTATGGGCAACCTGGTGCCAGCCGTGTATGGAAGAGTTCCCCTACCTTGTGAAGCTTTACAACGATTATCAGAATGCCGGTGTGGATATTGCCGCGATCAGCGTAGATTATCCTGACGAGATCGATTCGAAAATCATCCCGTTTCTAGCCGGACAACACGTTCCATTCAAAGTCTATGTTGCAAACATCAAGAAGGATGAAGCTCTCATCAATGAACTCAATCCGTCGTGGAGTGGAGCGGTTCCGGCCACGTTCATCTTTGATGCAAGCGGCAAACAACGAGTCTTCATGTTCGGGCAAAAGACACTAAAGGCTTTTAAATCAGAAATTGACAGTGTGCTGGATGACCGCTAGCGTGCGGTGCTTCATGGGAGAGGAAGTTCTTGGTTCGTAGTCCTTGGTCCGTAGTCCGTTGCCCCCCCGTTCATTGTTTATTGCTCATTGTTCATTGATAATTGATGAATGGAATGGTACCTTTCAAACATTAAATCTTAACGCGAAAGGAACATTCTATGAAAATCCTCATTGCAGATTCATTTCCGCAATCATACATCTCTGAAATTTCCAACCTCGGCATAGAAGCTCAGTATAAACCGAAGCTCAAAGCAGAAGAGCTCGCAGCAAACATCGGCGACGCTTCAATCCTTATTGTCCGTTCGACGGAAGTTCATGCCGACTGCATCAATGCCGGTAAAAGCCTCAGCCTGATTATTCGTGCCGGGGCGGGCGTGAACACTATCGATGTTAAAGCGGCAAACGCCCGCGGCATTTATGTTGCCAACTGTCCCGGAAAAAATTCAATCGCAGTAGCGGAGCTGACCATGGCGCTTCTTCTTTCGCTCGACAGACGAATCGTTGAGAATGTAACAGACCTGCACAATGGCAAATGGAACAAAAGCGAGTATTCCAAGGCCGACGGAATTTTCGGAAAGACAATCGGTATTATCGGTGTCGGGCAGATCGGTAAAGAAATGATCTCGCGGGCAAAAGCATTTGGCCTCCATGTGGTTGCATGGTCGCGGTCGCTCACGCCGGAAAAAGCGGAGAAATTAGAAGTCGAATACGCCCCTTCGGTGGAAGCGCTCGTTCCCCGATGCAATATCGTCTCCGTCCACGTTGCATTGAAACCTGAAACAAGAAATCTCATCAGCAAGAGCATCATCCAATTGATGAAGCCGGGAACAATCTTCCTCAACACCTCGCGTGCAGAGGTTGTAGACGAAGCCGCCCTTCGCGAAGCGGTTGCCGCCGGAGCCATGAAAGTTGGTGCAGATGTTTTTTCCAATGAGCCGGAAGAAAAAAGCGGGCCGTTCTCGCATCCGCTTGCATCAATGCCGGGAGTGTATGGAACTCACCATATCGGCGCGTCAACGAACCAGGCGCAGAATGCCGTTGCCGCTGAAGCCGTCTCCATCATCAACGACTATATTCAGCATGGGACCGTCCGCAACTGGGTCAACCGCGCAAAGAAAACCGCGGCGAAATGGGAATTGGTGGTACGCCACTTTGATAAACCTGGAGTCCTCGCCAACGTCCTAGAATATTTGAAGACATCAAAGATTAACGTCCAGGAAGTTGAGAACGTGATCTTCGAAGGACAGCAGACCGCATGCTGCACAATGAAGCTCGACGCCCGCCCTTCCGACGATGTTCTTGCGGAAATACGAAAAAGAGGAGACGAGATCATCCAGGCGTCATTGATAGGGCTGTAACAGAACATGGACGTGTGCATCGAGCACGATAAAAAAGGTGATGCTTCGGCGTTGCCTTTTTTATTTTCCTCTCTCGCATAGAGATGTCGGACACCTTACCGGAATTATCGTCAAATGTTGAAATATTTGGTAAGCTACATCGACAAGATGCCCGACATTTCACCAAACCCTCATCGTAAGGAGTGTCGTAATTAGAACAAAATCCAATGGACTTTTTATGGAGAGATGAAAATATCGCGCAAATCCCGGTAAATTAGAAAAGGCTTCGCCAGGCGCTACGCCGCAAGGGGAACATATCCATTCTCTTTGCGGCTTAGCGACTTTGCGTGAGCAAGCTTCACACCTTTCCTTAATTAAGACACTACCTCATCATTCATCGTCTTGCGTTTGCGGCATCATCTTTCTATCTTCTTAGTATGTTTTCTCCATTTGCAACCGTTAAAAAAAAATTACGCAGCCAGGTTTCGAGAGAGGTCTGGTCCGACGGCGAAAAACGAACGGAGTACAGCACTGCAACATGCATGTACAACGTGATGCCGTTTGGAGTTGTTGCTCCAAAAAGCATCGAGGATGTCCAACGCGTCGTTCGCCTCTGTGCTGAAAACGACATCGCGGTCATCCCACGGGGGGCGGCTCGGGCTTGGTCGGGCGAACGCTTCGACCCTCAGAACATATTGAATCCACAAAAAATCATCGGCAGACGAGACAGGGCATTCCTCCATGACATTAAATATGCGTAGAGACAAGATCCAAGCCTTTGTCGCCGTCATCGGCCTGCTGGCCTCTTCGCGGTGTTTTGCCGTTGCGGGCCCAGGACGAGGAGCGGCCAAGGGAACGGTCCGGCGACGAAGGCCGGTTTAGAGAACAATCTTCGATGGATGTCGTTAGCTTCGAGCCTCACATGTTTGCAGCAGATTCGGAATTGGTGAGGGTTGATATTCTGTACCGTGTGCGGAACGATTTTTTTGTCTTCACGCGGGATTTTTCGGCAGACATGCCCTCCTACCGGGCTCATGGAAAAG
>CAWJKX010000048.1:0-10397 GCA_963843065.1 uncultured Bacteroidota bacterium | reverse complement strand
GCTACATTGTTTTTGCAAAGACATTTTTCATGATTTTTGTTTCTCCTATGTAATTGTTTTTTTTGTTTCTAAACTTTTTTGAGTCGCCATCTTTACTCTCTCCCGTTCTTTGGCGGGAACGGGAGAGGGTATGTGAGGGCTACTTAGTAAGCAATCAAAACTGTAACCGTACAGCCGACAGCGGCAGAGTTCGAACCGCCGACCGTGAAATTAAGATCGCTTCCAACCGAAAGGACGTTTGCGGCGGAAGGAGAACAAACGTTGACCTGGCCAGCAGCAGATCCGGCTTGCACGAGCGTCACGACGCCCGTTGTAATTGCCGTTACTCCGATCGCGCTGGTCAGCGTTGCATTTCCACTTGCCAAAGCAGCTTTAAGATCCGTTTGGATTTTTGTGATCGTTCCCGCAACAGGAGAAGCCAGTCTATAGACTGCCGTGCCGTTCAAGAGTGCAATGTCGAGCGTCAACGCCATAAGGTTCGTGCCGAGATTCGCACGCGCCGTTGCGATGTTGCTTACGTCAGAGAGGTTGTTTGTGTTTACCAAGTTACCAGTGCCAGCCGTAAAACTTCTCCCAACGTCCACCCACACACCATTGCTGTCGACATCCTTCACTAACCCGGCAACCGAACGCGTCGCGCCGCCGCTCGTTTTTGCGACCGTTCCGTCGTCGTAGATGTAGCAGACACTTTCGATGCAAGTCGCATCAACCAGATCGCTCGCGTAGTTGGCATATTGGAAAACCCCTTTTTCGACTTCTACCGATAGCGCGCCTGCAGCGCCTCCGGTGTTGTCAACAAAGGATCGTGCACGTCCATCGGCTTTAAGTCCGGTGGCCACTGAGCCGGGATTCGCGTTGCCGCTCGAATCCAGTACCGACGAGCGCCCCGGCGTAAATTTTAACGCCAGCCGCGAGTGGCCGATAATAAATAAACCCCTGCTTGGTCGGCGTGTTGGCGTCGGCACTCAGCGCCATCGCAAGCGGGAACACCGTCGTCCCCGTCACTTTTTTCACAAAATAACTGAAAGCAAAAAGAAACATTGCAATCCGCGCGTAAGTCAGTAAGTGTTCCATTTGAAGCTCCTTTTAAATTGTGTTTGAAAACAGTTTCTATAGAGTTCCTCCCCCTGCGCGCTTTTTGCGTCCCGCGTTCTTTGCGGGATAAAGGGGGAGTATCGAGGAAGGGTCGGTGATCACTCCACCATTATTTTCTCTTTCATCTTCTGCACGTCCGCAACTGCCAGGCCCATATTCTTTGCAACGATTGCGTCCGCGTCAGTCAGACTCTTTCCGGCAACCGTTGTGTTCGCTCCAGGTATCGGACTCACCGGACCGACCACCGGCTGCTTCGCCCAGAACGCCTCGAACGCCGGGATACCGGCCTTCGCTGCGAAGTCTCTCTGCGTCGATGCCCATTGCTCATCTGCTTTTTGCGCAGGAAGGATTCTGCCTTCCCGGAACGCCTTTGCGATCACTCGCTCATACTCGCGCGTTGTCTCTTTCAATTCCAAATCCTGTACCTTCTGCACGAGCTGAAGAATATTTCCCTGGTTCCCCTTCGCCACCACGACAGTTGCTTTTGCCTCTTCTATAGTAGACTCCGGTTTCAGACCGAGAGCCGTAAAGAGTTCGTTCTTGGCGGCAACAACTTGCGTTGCGATCGTTTTTGCCTCGGCGCTTGAGGCCTCCGTCTTTAGACCGAGGATCGCATAGAGCTCATTTTTTGCAGCAACGATCGCTGTGTGTTCACCGAGATGCGCGGTCAGTTTGGCCAGCACGTCTTCCTCGGTTGCATTCTCTGCGAGTCTAAATGTCTCGCGCAGCTTTGCAATGACCTTGTTCATTTCTGTATCTCCTTCTAATGTTAGTTGATAGATTTTTTTGCCTGCCGTTAATTCCAATTGTGCAAAGAAAGGATCGTTCACGAGTCCCGCATGGGCAACACCGAACGGAATTTTCTTCCCGGTAACATTATCGACGCCGTTCCAGAAAAACACCGGCGAGATATAGCGATACAATTTATTGGCGACCGCATCGGCTCCAAGCTTCGTCCAGTCCACAACTGCATAGAGCCAGCCGTTGGCGCCTTTCACAAAATCTTTTATCCAGCCAAACGCCGGTGCGTAGGCCTCCGTGAGAGTCAGATGATCGTTATCTATGACAAGGTCGAGCGACGGGTTTATTGATTTTGTCTGATGAAGTGTTTCAATCGCCTGGTCGATCTCTTTTGAGGTAATTGTGAACTCCATTACCTTACCGGTCTTCGGATCTTTGTAGCCTTTCCATGTGCCGAGCGGAAGGAGCGGGATTCTCGTCGGCAGGTTGGCTGCATCGGGGATCTCCGCGCTCCCCATAAAGAATTGTTCCGCTTCAAAATTTGATTTTGCTGACGCAGTTTTCTTGCCGTCGATCTCATCGAGCAATTTTCCTGCCGCGTCGAAAATATCCTTCTCATCCTGCTGACCGGCACGCTGCCGTATCGCCGTCAACGCCGAGCGATAAACGTTTCCGCCTTTGCCGAACGGATATTCGAACTGCGCCTTCGTGTTTTCGTTCGCCTCTCCCTGCTCGCCCAGGTGCATCATGCCGTACCATTTGTAATCCTTGCCGTCCGGTCCCATCATCGCGTTGCCGTCATCCGCCGAAAAGGACCAGTCGGACGTCTTGTCGACTTTCCCCTCGGAGATCAGTTGCCTCGCGTGAGCGAGGCCGGAGGTATTAAGCTTTACGGACATGTCGATTTTCCTTTTTGAGCTGCTTCATTTGCTCTTCGTGCATTCTCAAAGTCACTTTACGCAGATCAGGGTCCATCAGAACTTTTTGCAGCGTCTCGGTCGCCGCGCGGTCAATAATTGCATTCCACAACTTTGGAATTCTGAAAGCAACGTTGATCGTCAACCAGAGCACTATTACCACCGCGAACGACGTCCACTTCATAACGTCGTCGAACCAGGGTGAAAAGAAAATTCCGCTGAAGATCATCCCCGTTGCCGCAATGTATGCTTGAGTGCTCATGCACCGTTGTCTTCTCCAAGTTCATCCTGCAGCCGTCTTTTCTCAGCGCTTAATTGGTCCCATTCTTTTTTCCACTTGCGGATATTGCCCACAAGAATTTCAATGTGCTGCGGCCGGATGTTCTCGATGTACTTAAAGTCGGCGTCAAGCGGATCGAAATGGAGAAGCAGCGTACGCACGGATGAATCGATCGTCACCGCGAGCGTCATCAACTTCCGTTTTAATTCTGTGAGCTGGCCCAACTGATTAATTCTGTTTGTCGGTGTCATATTATTCCAGATTGTAACGACGCATGATGAGTATCAGTTTAATTGCGTAGTCCGGATCTTCAGCGTAATGCCGCGCGAGCACCCTCACGAATTTCTCCGCCGATTTCTGCTTGAATGCGCTCTTGTACAACTTTGAACCCGCCAAATATTTTCCGTACGTTTCGAAGCATTGTCCCATGCTCGCGAACCTTGCAAACCGCACAGGCACTCTCCGTGTGAGAAACCCATTGTTGTCTGCATGCAAATCCATCCTCCAGACAAACGACTGCTTCGGCATATAATTCTTCACCGCCGCGTACGTCAGGCCGAAGAAGTTGTTCGCCCCCAGATTGCAAACACCCCACTTGCTCTCCAGAATGAATTGTGCACATACGATCCCTTTAGGAATTTGGTAGAGTGAATCCGTGCGCGCCTCGTAATAGACGGCGCTGTCCGGTAAGACACCGATTGTGAACTTTTTTTTTTGATTGCTGCCGATGGATGCGGTAAGCTGCGAGCTGTCTGCGGGAGATGTCCACTCTATAATGAGGCTGTCGAGCAGCGCCTGCGGCTGCGTTTGCAAGTCGGGGTTCTCGTTGACGACGCCGACGATAAAGAGAGTGAGGAAAGTCCCGGTAAGGATGCCGATGGAAAAACCGATGAGGTGACGTTTCATTCGTTCCTTCTCCCCCTTTTAGGGGGAGAACCAAAGAGGGGGTTATAAATGAAAAAAGCCCCGGCCTCGTGATTTCTCATCACGAGATCGGGGCTTCTTTTTATCGAATTACCCTGTTACAAAAAACTTATTTTATCCGGCCTGCACAGAGCAGACCTTCATTTAATTCAAGGTACCGCTTTCCAAGATTCATGTCAAGCGAAATCGTCGTTCAACAAAAAAAATGTTCACCCTGAGCAAGTCCCGACATTCTTTGTCGGGACGCGTCGAAGGGCGCCATCAATCTTAGAGACAACTTACGGCACATCGCCGCTCGCTGTCGCGATCACATACGCGCCGCTCGAAGTCGACGTCTGCAAAACTTTTCCATTCACGGTTATCGTCGCCGTCACTGTCCCGGCAGATCCATTATTCTGTGCGGAGACATAGACGAACGCACCCGATTGAGCTGTAAAGGACTTTCCCCAGGGGAGCGAAGCGCTTGCAATTTGCTCCGTCCCCCCGGTGGCATTCGTGTACGTCAGTGACACCGACGCGGCCGACCCGGAGACCGCATAAGCAACCGTGCTCGGAGTAGGAGCGACCGGGTTGTTGCTGCTATCGTTGTTGCTGCAGCCCGAAAGAAAAACAAAAATTAATAAAACAGAGAACAACGTGGTTTTCATTTTTTCCCTCCCTTGTTTTTTTGTGATGTATGTTTTTGAAGATGCTCTTCGTTCAGCTCATTTAAGCGTGCAGTCAATTTATCCGTATCCAAAAAGACAATCAAGTCCTTTGTGTTTTTTATTCCCAGGCGGCGCAATTCCGCAATCATTCCGTACTCGTCATCAGTTAATTGTTTCTTCTTTTCTTCCTCGACTAAGGCATTCCATCTCTTCTGAGTTTCATCTTTTGTTTCTCCCGTTATCAGCCATCCAATATCGCAGCCGAGGTCTCTGAGTCTCGATTGCATCTTATTCCCGGGTTTACTCTTGCCGTTGAAGTAATCGTAGAGTTGCTGAGGCTTTATTTGCAAAGCACGAGAGAAGGCCGCCATTGAGGGGAATTTGCTTTCCCCAAAGTTGCGCAAGCGCGCACCAATTTCAGTATTAATACTCATTAAGAAAATTCTGCATTTTTCTCTTGACAATATACAGAAACTTCCGCATATTGCTCTTGTGAACTTTAGACAGGAGAAATTTACACAAATGACAACGCACTTACAAACCAAAATCCGCAAGCGATACCGCATCCAAATGACGGCCGCGAAAAAGGGGGTCGCGATGTCAACGCTTCGTAAAAAGCTTAGGATGAAAAAAGCCCTCTTCTCAATGGCTATTCGCGGTGAACGGAAAAAAGCGCATCAGCGCGTCGTTGAACTCCTCGAAAGTCTATAATCATGAGCGAAACTAAACTAGAGCGCAATGCTCGGATGTCTTCAAGTAGAATGTTCGCAGGGAAGAGCCAGGAAGGTGAGCGACAATGTGCGGTCTGGAAAAATTCTCCGGACGATGAAAGGAGCGCCCACACTGGCACCCGCTTATTCAGCTTCACAACCTTCGAAGGCAAACAGATTTGGCTCTGCAGAAAATGTCTCGTTGATATGACAGAGATAGATGAATTCATAAACCGTCGACCTCCAAGCGCGAAAGAATCGGTCATCGGACGCGTAAGCGTTGCGGATGTTGAAGAGCGTAAATCACACGACATAATTTTGACGATCCAACGGGGACCAGACACCAAAGAAGCCACACGGTGCGAAGCATGGCCAACATTTTAAATAACGGGTTAGATACACGATAATTTGGAAATTCCAAACCCCCATTTTATAGGGGTTTCAGAGGCCACTTTTGCCAAAGCCGATATATGATACGTCCCCAAAAAATCACCTCCTATAACGCATTTAAACAGCGATTTCAAGAAGCCGGATTTAAGGGGTATCGACTTGCCAAAGAGCTTGGCATTACACCATCCAGTGTAACGAATTTTTTCGCCTGTAGACACAATAAAATCAGCAAACGAAATTTCCTTCTCATCCGCTATTGGCTTATCGAGCACGGTATTATCATTCCAAAACCCTCTCTTCGTTGCACCTGCCCGACTTGCGGCAAAGTCCATGTGCAAAAGAAAGGGACGTTGTCTCCTGAATGCGCGCGCCTCATGGACGCTGCTGCGGTAATGATGGCATTGCGCGATAAGTGGTGCCTCTCCCGTACCAGGAAGATTGGGACGCATATTCAAAAGCAGTAGATGAGTTCACGAATGCTTTAAAAATGCTTGATTAACTGTTCACGCCGCAGTAGCACACAGGAGTAAAAGATGATGCACACACGAAGCAGGAAATCATCCAATCGCACCGCCCCCTCACGGTATATTCCCCGTATCGTCCGGGTGTTAGTTGCGGAGTTTCCTTCGTGTGCATCATCGCTCCTTTGTGGAATTTCATACGTAGTTAAAAACCGCAGACAAGATACTCGCGCAAACGCATCCGCGCAATCATAAACGCACTACAATTTTTTAGAATGAAACTCTCTCACAGACAGCTTTTGAAATTGATGATCGACGACTACGCATCGCGCGTGAAAGCCGAGACCGGCAACATGCGCTACGACGCGTACGACGATCTCTCGCAAAGACTCGGACACAAATCTTCCTCCACGCTGCGCAAGTGGACCGGACCTCAATCGTCTGCCGCCAACGCGAAGATGGGATTCCAGGATGCAATGGTCCTCATGGTCGCCATGAACGATTTCCGCCTTATCGAGTACGCGCGCGAGTGGATGATCGAACGTCGTCAGGAAAAGAAGCAGCTGAATTTATTCTCACAACCCTTGCGCGAAATCTAATGGACGCGACAAAGACATTTACCGCCGAAGAAAAAAAAATGCTCGCTGAATCAGTTCACAAAGAGTGCGAAACCCTGAGCAGAGTTGTTACCGACGCCCTGCGCTCCGGACTTTCCGTCGCAATCTATCTCGACCCTGAGAGCGAAAAAGGAAAGCCGCAATACAAGGCAAATATTTTTCAAACGGAATTTTTTTCCGCGAACAACAACCATGAAACAATCACTCGACCTTCCGTTAATTCCTAATTCAAAAGTAACGGAAGATTTTTTAAAAAAGGTCAATGCGATAGAGCAATTAATTTTTTGTAGCCCCGCCATTCATGGCGGGGACGCGATCGAACAATCGCTCTCGCATAACCCAACGGCCAACAACCCGACACCCGACGCCTGCTCCATCCATCCAAAAACGCTCCTGCGCTACAAGACAGCTCTGCGAAAAATGTTCGAGATTCCGTTGCGAACATCTCTCGAAGAGCTTTCAACCCATCCGCAGCTTCACCAGGCGTTGGAAGTGATCCTTCTCCGGAAAGAACGGAACGACGAGGGAGCGCTGCGCAGCGCAAAAGGATTGAGCGTCGTCATGCCGACCAACGGCGAGATCGTCTCCGTCGAAGAGTTTCTCAAATCTCTCTATCCGCGCGAAGCGGTCAACGCGTCGAGCTGCTACCGTGCATTGAAGGCTCGCTGTTTCAAACAGCAAGTCATCAAAGAGGATGGATCGCCCTGCGCGATGAACGATCTCCCCGGCGAAGCGAGTATCTCTCGCTTCCTGAAAAAATGGAAAAAAGAATTTGTCGCCGTCCGTCGCGGCCGCAGCCGGAAAAATGATTGGCAGAAATTCCAGGAAGGATTTGTCACGCGCGACGTTTCGCAGTTCCGCGCCGGTGAGCTGTGGATCGGCGACCATACCGAGCTTGACTTCATGGTGATCAACGAGAACGGCAAACCGGACCGGCGATGGATCACTGCTTTCATCGACATTCGCACCGGGCTTCTCGTCGGCTCTCATCTCAGCTGGCAGCCGAACTCAAACACGATCGCCCTGGCGTTTCGCAACGGCGTTCTCGGCACACAGCTCAAGGCGTGCGTCGAATCCGAAGACGGCCTGCACTACTCCCCGGTGCAGGTCAATTCGGTCCCGGAAGTCGTCATGCTCGACAACGGAAAAGATTATCGCTCGAAATATACGCAGCGCGTCATGGGCAAGATCGACTTCGACGACGCCGCGCGCTTGAGCATCCAACGGATCACTCGCTTGCACTACACCGCGCCGTATCACGGTCAATCGAAAGCGCAGATGGAGCGATGGTTCGGTACGATCCAGCAGATGGTAAAGTACTTGCCGGGCTACAAAGGCAACAAATATCAGAACACTCCCGACTCTCTCAAAGCGGAAACGAAGCAGGGGAAACTCCTGCACGTTGAACAGTTCGACGCCATGATCGCGATCGCCATCAACACCTACAACAACCGCATCCGCCGGTCGCTCAAAGAACAATCGCCGCTGCAATGCTACCTCACGAACCAAACCGTGCAGCGCACGATCGACCCGCGTGTCCTCGACTTCCTCATGCTCAAAGCGGAAAACAAAGTCATTCGCCGCTGCCAGTTCACGCTCTTCGGCCAGGAATATTACAGCGACTCGCTCCTCGCGTTCAACGGCAAGCACGCGGACATCTATTACGACCCGAACGACCTGGGCTTCGTCGCCATCTACGTCGACAAAGAATTCGCCGCCGTCGCCTGCAACAAAGAGATGATCGGCCGGGACGAAAGCGGATGGAAACGAATCCTGCGCGACCGACAGAGGAACGAACACGGCCTTCAAACGGAATTAAAAGACTACCGGAGGGGCATTTCAAACATCGACGCAAAAATGTTGCTCCTCGAAGGCGAACTGCTCAATGCCGCGCCTGTGAGCGCCGAACTGCTCGCAAAGAGCGCCCCGTCCATGACCGTGCTGACCGGACTTGAGAAAGACGCGAAGCACCAGGTTGAACAGATCGACCGGCAAAAGGAAGTTGCGGTCCTCGAACTCGAAACGAAAAGGAAATCGAAACAAACGCCGCTCCGCGTCGGATCGATGGAGAATATTAGATGAGCACCGAAGAGCGCAAACTCGTAGTAAGTAAACGCATTCGCGCAAAAGTCGCCAGAGCGTTAGAGCTGGTCCTCATCGAGCGGAGCATCCAGGGCTTCAGAGGAACCCCGCGGCACACCATTAAGAATGAGCTTGTATTTGTAGACCATAAACCGTACCGCGTCAGCGCTGCACCCGATTCAGATCTGCTCGAAGAAAAAGACGGCGCCGACCTGGTCGTTGAAGAAGTAATCAAATTCATTTGCTAAGGGAATTAAAATGAGAAAGAATCCTCCGCCGATAGCGACCGATGCAAGGCCACCGCATTTCGCTCCAGGTCCTACTTGCCTGGGTTGTGGCTGCACTGATAACAATGCGTGCGTGCTGGACGACATGGCCTGCCATTGGGTGCTCGTCAGTTATCAGGTGGGATGGGGAATTTGCAGTCGATGTTTCCCTTACTTCAAGAATTTTATTAGCCCTATGTTACTCGCGACAGAACAATCAGTGCAATCTGTAATCAGAGCTAAATCTGCCCCATCTGCGAAATCAAAATCGAAAGGAAAATAGCCGTGACTGCCTCAGCTTCAAACCGATTAGAGCTAATCGAAAAATCGAAATTTGCAAACGACAACTCGACGGAAATCCGCACGCAGCTCAAAGCCCTGGTCGACTCCGGAGAGATCAAACTGCGCGAGATCTCGCGCTTCACAACCTTCGAGCCTTCGACAATTTCCCAGGCGTTGAACAACAAATACGAAGGCGATGTCGAGAAGCTCGACGACGCACTCCGGCGCTTCTACCGGAACTACGTTGCGAAATTCGCCATCATCCAAACTCGCGTCGTTGTCGACATCCACGAAACAATGCAGCTCGCATGGAAGCGCCGCGAGATCGCGCTGATACGCGGACCGTTCGGACGCGGCAAATCGAAAGCGGCTCACCGTTTCTGCGCGCTCAACGATTACGCAGCATTCCTCGAATTGACCTCGTCGACCTCCAGCGTTTCGATCCTGCACCGGATCGCCGAAGCCCTCGGCGTCGAAGGACAAATGAGCGGCAGCCAGGACGATAAGCTCCACGCCATCATCCGCAGTCTGCAGCGCAAACCGCGCCTCCTCATCGTCGACGAAGCCGACGAACTGAAGCCGCGCACGCTCGCGATCCTGCGCGACATCCACGGAGAAAAAACCGAACGCTGCGGAATGGTACTCATCGCAACAAACCGATTCGACAAGCTCCTCCAGCGGCCGGAGCTTGGATATTTACGCCGACGCATCACCATCAAGAGGGAAGTCGGCGAAGTCACATCCGACGAAGCAAAAAAAATTATCAACATGTGGAATCCCGACATCGACCGCGAGGATTACGAGAAGGCATACAAATATTCTGTCACACATTTCGGCGTCGCCTCCCTGGTGAACATCATGATGCGCGCCTACGACGAAATGCAAATGCGCAACAAGAAAAAAATCGACACCGACTGCCTCGACGCAGCCTATTCCTGGATCGTGGACTAAAACAATGTTATCTGGACAAAGGAAATATAAAAGA
>CAWJKX010000047.1:0-48289 GCA_963843065.1 uncultured Bacteroidota bacterium | reverse complement strand
GATGACTGTTAGCCCTACTAAAAATAATGCCAGAATCTGCAATGTTCGTGTCATGAGTTTTTCTCCGTCGTATCGTTCTTGGTTTTCGAACACATCATAACGGACCGGAGCTAAGCTGCGGCGGCGTGCAGCCGCCGCAAGGTAGTTTGTTCCGCGGACGTTCCAGTCAGATGCTCCAATGTTCGTCCAACAACGCGCGGCGAAATCGTCGACGGCTGGTTCCGTCAGCTTGAGCGACTGGTTAGGCGGCGCTGCCGAGTTCAGACCTATTCCTTGATGACGCTGCGCATCCATTTAGAATATAAATAGAATACACATAAGGATATCGCAAAGTAAAAAAATGAGACAGCTATCGTTGTGAACGTGAAATTGGGTTTATAAACAAGGATCGTTGTCGCCAGACCAGAAAAGATCATGCTGTTACTGAGATACATGAATTCTGCGGCACTACCTCGCACTGATCGACGATACAATCCTGAATTTCTTTTTTCTTCTTCGTCGATTTTCACGGTTTCTGCTCTAAAATTCTTAAAGGCAGGCCAAGATTCGATGAGAAATGTGTTTACGATTTCTTGCCTTTTTCGATGCTTGAGCATATTGATTTTGGCTGCGTTTATGCGGTTTAGTGTGCTGAAGCCGTACAGAAGTAAAACGAAAAGGACGAGGGTTGTAATATTTCTTGAATCACTTGCTCCGAGACTGACCAGGCTGTGTAGAGCAATCAATGCAGCCGTTGCACTTGTACTAACGGTTATAAAAAACTGTACGCGCTGTTCACATCGATCATCCTCTCTATCATTAACATCTCGCTCTTTGGAGAGGATTGCCATGAATTGTTGTTTGTCGAATGCGCTGAGTCTCATTGCCTTTTCCTAGAAAGTGCCGCCTAACTATTCGATGATTGATGCCAATATTGCAGTTGTGATTTCGCCACTTCATCTAAACACAAAAACCCTCATCTTCGCACTCGCGAATCCGAGGGTTCTCTCTCGTCATGTTTTCCCAGTTTCCCCCGGGTTCAATGAATACGAAAATGTAGCTTTAATCAATGGGAGAATCAAGAGCAAACAGCTTAGGATATAAGTCCGGCTGAGTGTGATGGTCCGAATTGGATTATGTCTTTTTCAACAGCATCTTTTCTGTAGACCCTTGCGCAATAGAAGACTTCTTTTTCTTAACTGTTCCTTTCTAAAATGGTGAGCCAGTGAATGCAATGGTTGCTTTATCGGAGATAAAGCAATTTAATTGTTTTTTGATAGGTTTCAGATAATTCCCAAGCTGTCATTCGACAAAAATATAACCCGCTCGATATTTGTTTAGGATCCCATTTCAGGCTGTAGCTTCCCTTCGGCACGATGCCGGAAACAAGTGTAGCAACCAATTGTCCTAGAATATTGTAAATCTTGACATCGACTTTGGCAAATCCGGGCACATCATATTGAATGATCGTTTGACTGTTGAAAGGATTAGGATAGTTTTGATAAATGTTGAAATCGGAGATTTCAGCTATGGGGGTTGGGTGGCCTGTGGGCATAATCCGTTTGCCAACCGAAGCAACGCTCTTATATATGCCGTATGACTGAGTCCCCGCGAACAAAAAACCCTTAGGAGAAGTGGAAAGAATTGTGGTATATGTAGAAGGGTATCCGGTACCAAAGTCCTCCCACTCGTCTACTGAATCCGCAAGCCGGTAAATTCCATAAGCGGTTCCAAGGAAAACGTTGTTGCTGTCGTCTGCAACTGTGCTCATCACGTAGGTATCGTTAAGACCGTCATCCATCAAATTCCATGTTTTACCCTGGTCGGTCGAATGATTGACTCCATAGGTAGCTGTGCCGAGAAAAACATCTCCCCGCGTATCAATTGCGATTGATTCCCCAAAGGCATAGCCTTCCCTCATGGAGACTTCTTTCCACATGGTACCATCGTTTGAGACAAGCATCGAAGTATCCCCCGCGGCATAGGAATTACCTGCTTTGTCGGATGCTATGCAGAAGATCTCTGCTTCCGTTGAACTCGAAACTACTTTGCTCCAAGAATCTCCATTATTGGTAGATCGATAAATATCGCCAAAATAAGTCCCAGCTAATATTTCTCCCGGCACTCTTTCCGTAATGCAATAAATTGCGTAATAATTTGAAAGCACTGGGATCTTCTTCCAAGAAAGACCATCATCGTCAGACCGAAGCAGCCCTCCTCCGCTATCGAAATAGGCTTCGACGAAAATGCTTCCAGATGATGAGGAAATCATTGGGGCGTAGGCATTTACATCTACGGTAGAATCAAAGTTCATTTTTGACCAACTACTTCCACCATCACTGCTGCGAAAATAACGACCCAAACTGAGAACAAGTATAGAGCCTGCAGAGGTGAACTGAATAGTTTCAATTCGTTGAGCATGAATGCCATTGTCTAACTCTTCCCATTCACCACTGGCTTGGTCGAGGCGATACAGTCCATAGAAACTTCCAGCCAGAAGATCTCCGTGAGCGTCTTCACCCACAGTCAAAGCCTCACCATTAGGAAATGCCAACGCATTCCATGTTTCTCCAAGATCGGAGGACATTAATATTCTGGTGTCCGTCGGTCCAAAAATACGGTTGTTTCTTTCGATATTGATCCGATAAACATCATCCTCTTCACCTGTACCTGGAAGAACGACGAGATTCCACGTATTACCAAAGTCGCTGCTTGTATAAACTTGAAAGTCTTGAATGATAAAAAGATGACCATTCCTATCACTTTGAATATTCCAATTAAATTCCCCTGCATAATTTCTGTATGTCCATGTTGTGCCATTATCGCCGGAATAATATAGACCTGAGTCGGAAGAGCAGACGAAATGTCCCCCTCCAGCCAAAACCACTACAAAAATTTTCTTCCCTTCTAGGGCAAATGGCATCCACGACTTTGCAGTGTCTGTTGATTTCTGGACTCCCGCAGAACTTGACCCTGCATAGATGGTTCCGTCCGTGTCAACTGCAAATCCTTGAAGATCTGTGAAATTCCATGAGTCGCCCCTGTCCGTCGATATGTAATTGCTGAAGTCTGTTACTGCAGCAACAACGTTTGGTCCAAGTATGGTTATGGGTTCAATATCATTATATAATTGTGAGGGAAAAAGGTGCAAATCCCAATGCAAACCATTATCGGTTGAACGGTACACCCCGCCGTCTGTAGCGGCAAAGAGCCAACCGCTACTATCAACAGCAATACTTCGAACAGTTCCACCATAGGGTCCTGTTACGGCTTCAAACATCGCAGTGCCGGATAATCCGGTTTGAGAGTCATTGTTAACGGTGGATTTTCTTAGCGAAAGTCGTGTCCTATCGATTTTGGCTTTAATGTTATTGTGCTGTAGAGACAAAAAAATCTGCTTCCGATCAGAAAAAAAACATTTTTTAGGTTTTGCCCGTCTCAACGCTTTTCCGTCGGTTTGGCTGATATGACAAAAAAGATATCCAGAGCAGATTATAATAAGAGGAAGGATAGGAATTAACCTTTTCAACAACCGCATAATATAGATTTGCATAGTCATCTCAAAACTTTTGAGCACCTTCAAATAATCATGGATTAAATAAGCGATCACAATTGGATTTATTCGATAGCTCGCCTCGAGATTTGACCTTTGGATTTGTTTTCTTCTGACTCTTTCTTTCCAATATCATGGCAGCTACCGAGTTCATATTTCAATGATAAGACCAATTCGAATGGCATAAAGAGATATATCCCAGCCCTCGAGATGAGAAATGCTGCCATTGTTATTTGTATTTGACGACTCTGAGGGATTAGTGTAGGTTTCTGTAACAGTACTAGAATTCGTTTGAGTGGTCCATTGATAAAGCGCGGAAAATCCAATTTCAGCACTGACCGAAACACGATTGATCAATAGGCTCCTGATTCCCAACATAACAAATGGACCGACGGCGGAGATTTTATTGGTATTTTCAGTAATATCCCCGTCAATAGAATAATATTGATTTGTAGCGTATGTAGTATTAATGTCATTTGTCGACCTGCTCCATGAATAGCTTACCAAGGGGCCGATGCCACAATAGGTGAAAGTTTGTTTGTATACTAGTAGTTTTTGAACGTGGAGCGCTGAAAGAGAGATTCGATATGCGTTTGACGTGTGCACGGGTTGACTGCTGTTGCCTGATGCACCCGTGTTGTATGGCGAAGTTGAGGAATAATTCGAAGACTCTAAACTATCGCCAGATCCGTTCAAATGGTTGAACGACAGATCAGCACCGATTCGAAAAAAGGAAGACGCGGTCCAATCGCCGATGTAATACACACCGATACCGCCGATGAGTTGAAACTGAATGGATCCCCCAGAAGTAGATGAATGCATCAATGTGTCGGCCGCTTGTGAATTTGTGGAATTGGCCGCCGGTACCTGACGAATGGAATCTCTCGGAATGCCGTGAACTGACAAAATATTTGCTTTTGTCACGGTAACGCTGCCCACGCTTGTTCCATACGTGATGGTTGAATCATTTGAGCTAAGGAGCTCTCCCTTGAATGACTCTCCGTTGACCATTGTGATCATAAAAGGATTCTTAAATACAAGGGATTCTCTTTCAAATCTTGGATCAACGATCGCATCCTTTGATATCGTAATTAATCCGTATTCCGTGGGAAATACGACATTGGTATCTTCATCCTGATATGTAATACTTCGGATGATTTCGCCATGCCGAGTTATAACAGTCCGAATAGTTGCGGCATCGGCAGTTGTTGGATGCTGTGCAAAGAAATCTTCATGCTGCCGCTTGTTGCCAACATATATTTTTGCAGGTTGCGCTGTGATGATGTCCTCGTGTTGGCGTGAAAGAATTTGCGACGGAAGGATACAAACCATGATATCTTGTCCTTTGAATCTCATCATGCCATTAAGTGTGTCAACAAAGCGGACATTTTCTATGACGTAGCCATTGTTGAGGCTTAAGTCATCAGAAAGGGATATTGAATAGGATAGAAAGAGCAGGAATGCTAACAGAAGTTTCTTCATGATATATCTCCGAGGTTAATGAAAGGCTACCTGAGTGACCCGATTGCTGGCATAATGGCCATACTTTGTAAACGTTGGCGCAATCGCGTTCCTCTTCCTAAACTCGTGGCATTAGGAAGTCCACGTGACATACTGGTGCGACTGTTTGAAAGTTCGATTCAATGCCCTTGATGCAACGTGTCTCCGGCGCTTTTGCTGTAATCGTAACGGCAGCCGAACGACAACAACTATCAAACAGCAGTAGAAAGGTTAATACTATTCCTGGAGTTTAGCTTTGAGATGATGCCTGAATGTGGGTTCCCATGTTTCCCGCCCATGAAGTTAATGCAAGATTAACGTTATTTCCCGACTATGTCAAGAGAAAAATTTCGATTACACGAGATAATATTTATTTTCTTTTAGACCTTCGCTGGTCCAAATGCTATCGTCAGTGGTGATGAGTTCACGCGCTGAATTTGATCACCAGAAGCATGTTGACGTTGTTTCAGCAACAACATCTTCTTCACTTGCATTTTGCCTTCTAACTCCAAGCGCGAAAAATATATCCCGCTTGCAAACCTTTTAAGATATGAGTAAATTGAAATACCGGATGCTGCTTTTTAATGGTTGTCAAACAGGCGACCAAAAAGCAAAAATCTCGATAATTCTTTTCATTGTCTCAGGAATCACCTTTCGAATGTAAATTGATTTCACAATTTTCCGTCGGCGCCATCGTCTAACGGTTCAGGACGGAGCCCTCTCAAGGCTTAAATACGGGTTCGATTCCCGTTGGCGCTACAAATCTCCTTCCTGTAAGGAAGAAATCCTAAGCTTAGCTTTTCATCATGACTAAAATTCTCGTCATCGACGACGAAGACGCTCTGCGTGAAACGATTGTCGCAATATTACGCGCCAGCGGATTTGAAGCAATCAGTGCAAAAAACGGCGCCGATGGCATTGAACTCGCCCGCACAACGCTGCCCGACCTTATTATCTGCGATATCAGGATGGAGTTGGTCAACGGGTATCAAATGCTCGCTGCCGTTCGAAACGATTCCGTGACGGCAACGACCCCTTTCATCCTGATCACAAGCAATCCTGACCTCGAGGGAATGCGGCAGGGGATGGAACTTGGTGCAGACGATTACCTCCCGAAACCGTTTTCGCCCGCCGAACTCGTCTCCGCCGTCAACGCACGTCTGAAGAAACACCGCCTCATGGTGGAAAGAGCGGAAGTGAAACTGCAGGAACTTCGTTCGCGGATGAGCACCGCAATACCCCACGAACTACGCACGCCGCTCAACGGCATCCTCGGCTTCGCCGACATCATGCGCAAAGACTACATGAACCTGCAGCCTGCCGAGATTGCAAAAATGTCGGAGCGCATTTATAGAAACGGGAAACGGCTTCTCCGCCTCGTCGAAAACTATTTGATTTATGCGCAGATCGGGACGCAGCACATTGACAAGCATCAACAAGAACTCCTCCTGCAGAGCAGTACCGACGCGTTGAACACTATCGAAGAACTTGCGCGCGAAAAGGCTCTTGAAAACAACAGAGTCGATGACCTCGACCTGCATCTTGTGCCGGGTTCGGTTGCGATTTCTGCACAATATTTCGTAAAAATAATTGAAGAAATAGGGGATAATGCATTCCGGTATTCGACGAAAGGAACGCCGGTCTATTTCGGAACGGTAACTGAAGGCGATACGCTCCTCATGATGGTCATCGACCGGGGACGGGGCATGACCGGCGAACAAATCGAGAGCATGGGGGCATATGTGCAATTCAACAGGAAAGTGTATGAGCAGCAGGGTTCCGGCCTCGGACTTACGGTCGCCAAACAGTTAATCGAGATGCACGCCGGCTCGCTCAGCATTCAAAGCGACATAGGCCACGGAACGACCGTTACCGTGCGTCTGCCGCTGGCAGCAGGTTCTGCCACTCCCCGATTGATCTTATTTATCGTTGTCAGACACCTTTTCCAAGAAATCACGATTGTCGAAATATTTGGTAAGGTAAATCGGATAGGCTCCGACAACTCCCGAACCGCAACATTGTCCTTGCCCTTCGCATTGCCATTCCTTACTTTTACGGTATGAAAAATTCAGACGCTTTGTCGGCGTTCCACCCTGTTGTGCGATCATGGTTCGCAAAAACATTCGGTGAACCGAGCCCTCCCCAAACGCTTGGATGGCCTTCGATCGCAGCAGGGAAAAACACACTCATCGTCGCGCCGACCGGTTCCGGAAAAACTCTCTCCGCGTTTCTCTGGTGCATCAATCATCTGGTGGAAGAAAATATTTCGTCAGCAAGCAAAGAACAGACTGACAAAAGCGACTTCAACAATAGTCGTCCGCGTTCTCTACATCTCTCCCCTCAAAGCGCTCAACAACGACATTCATCGCAATCTTGAACTCCCGTTAAAAGGAATTCACGACGAAGCCGTTTCGCAATCGATCCGCCTCGCCAAACTTCGCAGCGCGGTCCGCACCGGCGATACGACACAGGCCGAGCGGGCGGCAATCCTAAAACATCCCCCTGACATTCTTATCACGACACCCGAATCGCTGTATCTGATGCTTTCGTCGCAGAAGGCGCGAAAAATATTTGCCGCCGTTCGTTACGTCATCATCGATGAAATCCACTCCATCAGCGGGAATAAGCGGGGCGTGCATTTGTCGCTTTCGCTCGAGCGGCTCGAACAAGCGGCGGTATATTCCTTCGTGCGCATCGGCTTATCCGCAACGCAGCGGCCGCTGGAAACGATAGCGCGATTCCTCGGCGGGCAGGAATGGCATAACGGGAAACTCATTCCTCGCGAGGTTGCAATCATCGACGCCGGCTATAAAAAGAAAATGGATTTGCAAGTGGTCTGCGTCGCGCAGGATTTTTCCGACCTCCCGACCGACAGCATCTGGACACTCATCTTCCCGCGATTGATTGAAGCGATCTACACACACAGCACAACGCTCATTTTTGTCAACAACCGCCGCCTCGCTGAACGAGTCGCGGCACAATTGAACGAGATCCTTGCGGAACAGGAACATACGTTTAACAATTATGCCGTTCCGTTTTCTTCACCGAGACCGCCAGTGCCGGTCCGTCCTTCAAACACTACCGTGCAGGCATACCACGGCAGCATGTCGCGGACGGCGCGCGAGCAGATGGAATCCGATTTGAAGCAAGGAAAACTTCGGGTGCTTGTTGCCACTTCGGCGCTGGAACTCGGCATCGACATCGGCAGCATCGACCTCGTCATCCAGCTTCAATCGCCGAAAGGGATCGCACGGGGATTGCAGCGTGTCGGGCGCTCCGGACATTTAGTGAGCGCAACGAGCAAAGGCCGAATCTACGTAACGCATCGCGAGGACCTCATCGAGTCCACCGTCGTCGCCGGGGCGATGGAAGAACACGCCATTGAAGAGACCCACGTCCCACACGACTGCCTTGACGTCGTGGCCCAGCACATTGTGTCGATGGTCAGCGTGGAAGATTGGAACACGGATAAATTGTTCGAGCTTGTCCGCCAATCATTCTGCTACTATTCCCTCTCAAAGAAAATATTTACCAGCGTCGTGCAGATGCTGGCGGGCCGATACACCAACGAAGCGTTCCGTGAATTGAGACCGCGCATTTCGTGGGACAGGGTCCGGAACTCGCTGTCGGCGCTCCCCGGATCATCACATCTTGCCATCACAAACGCAGGGACAATTCCTGACCGGGGATACTACGCTGTGTACCTCGAAGACATGAAGACGAAAATCGGCGAAGTGGACGAAGAGTTCATTTATGAAAGCCGAGCCGGCGACACTTTCATCCTCGGCTCGAATGTGTGGAAGATGCTCGACATCGACGCAAATAAAATCGTCGTTGCCCCTGCGCCGGGGCAGCCGGCACGCATGCCGTTCTGGCGCGGCGAAGGAATCGGCCGCACATTCGAGCTTGGCGAGCGGGTCGGAAAATTTCTGGAAAAATTATCCTCCCGGCGAGTCGGACAATGCCGAATGGCTCCGCGATAATTTTCCAATCGACGCCCACTCGGTGCGGAACATTGTCGATTACATCCAGCAGCAAAAAACGGCAACGAAGTTCCTGCCGACGCATTGCTCCATCGTCGTAGAAGGGTTCCGCGACGAAATCGGCGACCCGCGGATCGTCGTCCACTCACGCTTCGGGCGCGGAGTGAACGGGCTCCTGGGACTTGTCCTCTCGCACCAACTCCGGGAGCGACTCGGCACTGAAATCCAGATGCTCTATAATGACGACGGAATTCTCTTCCGTTGTTCCGATGTCGAGCGTCTCCCGCTCGACCTTTTCGCCGGCCTGACGGCGGCACAAGCCCAAGACCTCATACTGGATGAACTCGTTCTCTCTCCTCTCTTCGGTGCATTATTCCGACAGAACGCCGCGCGCGCCCTTCTGCTGCCAAAAACGCGAATCGGAAAACGAACGCCTCTCTGGCTGCAGCGCCTGCGCGCCGGCGATTTGCTTCAGATTGTCCGCAAGGTGGACGACTTTCCGATCGTCATCGAAACCATCCGCGATTGTCTGAACGACGCTCTCGACTTTGAACACTTTAAAGAAGTGATGGGCAAGATTGAATCCGGTTCTATCAACGTTCACACCGTGCAAACAGATTTTCCGTCGCCGTTTGCTTCGAGCGTTTTGTTCGATTTCGTAGCGGTGTACATGTACGAATGGGACAAACCGAAAACCGGCGCGTCGAACACGTACCAATCCCTCAACAGGGAACTCCTTGCCGAAGTTGTCAATCTCGACGCCGTTAAAACAGTCGTCAAACCGGACGCCGTAGACCGCATTGAAGAGCAGCTGCAGTTCACTTCCGAAACCCGGAAGGCCCGTACTTCCGAAGAATTGCTCGAGATACTCGTTCGTATCGGCGAGTTGACCCAGGAAGAGATTCAGGAACGATCCGCAACGCGCGATGCACGATTCAAAGACCAACTGGAGAAACAAGGGACAATCGTTCGGGTTGGCATGAACAATAAAATATTTTTCATCGCATCCGAAGAGTTCCCGTTGTATAGAAGCGTCGCAGAAATTGACCGCGAAACGCTATCTTCTCTCCCTGAAGAGTTCCAGACATCTCTGTTGAAACGGGAGGAGTGTCTTCGTTTTCTGATAACAAGAATGCTCCGATCACACGTGCCGCTAACGGTGGATCAAATCGCGCAACGGTATGGCATCACACCGGACGAATGCGAAACAATTCTTCTTTCTCTTCACGAGGAAGAACAGGTCGTTCGCGGTTCATTTTCATCAGAAAACGAAAAGATGCAGTGGTGCTACAGGCCGAACCTTGAACGCATCCACCGAGCCTCGATCAATATCCTCCGAAAGGAAATCAAACCTGCTTCGATCGGCGGCTTCACGAATTTCTTATCACACTGGCAGCACCGCCATCCGTCGACACAGGAGTCGGGTGAATCGGGACTATTGAATGTTCTCGAATTGATGGAAGGATACGCACTAAATTCTGAATTATGGGAAAGCGAAATATTTCGTTATCGAATGAAGAACTATGAACCCGGCGCGCTGCGGGCATTGTCGACAAGGGGGGAAATTGTTTGTATCGGTTCCGCTCCCGGGAAATCTCAATGGATTTTCAGCGGCGACTGCACTTGCTTCATCGAGGAAAAGGAAAAATTATTAGAAGGAGTTTCAGGAACCGCGCGCGAACTGTACGATTTTCTGAAACACAACGGCGCATCATTTCTTTCAGATATACGCGAAGGAACCCCCTTTTCGCTGGCAGCGTTAAATAAAACTATTGCGGAATTGTTCTGGAGTGGACTCATCACAAACGACGTCGTCGACGAAGCGTTGAGCGTGAAGCGTTTCAAGACGAAAGACGATTCCCCTCTTCCCGCCGAAAGGGTTGTGTTGACGAACCCGAGGCGAAATCCTCTAAAATCGTTCGCGATGAATTCCGTGAGAAAGGCTCTGCGCGCGGCACCCGGGTGGAATGGACGCTGGTCGATCCTTCATACACGCAGGGTTCTCGGAGACAAGGCATCGCTGGAAGAAAAAGTTGCCCGCCAGGCACAGCAGTTGCTTCTCCGTTACGGCATTGTGGCCAGAGAAATCGCTAAACGGGAAGACAATCTTCTCCCGTGGGCGCTTCTCGCACTTGAATTCCAGAAAATGGAATTGCGCGGCGAGATCCGGCGAGGCTATTTCGTAGAAGGATTGTCGGGAATGCAATTTGCACTTCCGGCAGCAGTCGACATGATGAGGGCAATCAACAATGAACAATCAACAATGAACGGAAGCCTCCCTGTTGTTGTTAATGCCTGCGACCCGGCAAATCCGTACGGATTGGGAATTGAAATCGGCAGCTCAAAAGCCGGAGCCAATATCCGCATAGCTCGGCTTCCGCTGAATTATTTTGTTTTTGATAGAGGGTCGCCGGTGTTGTGGATTGAAGGATTCGGCGCGCGAATTACAACCGTCGCGGAATCCTCCCAGGAAATTGTCCGCGCGGGACTGGAGCAATTCGTTTCGAACCTCCGTTCTTCTTTCCGGAACGAACGCGAGGTCATCATCGAATACTGCGACGGCGTTCGCCCGACCGAAAGTCCGCTGGCGGAAACTCTTCGCTCGATCGGGTTTTACAGAGACCGTGCACAGACAATGAGATATGAATTGAAGTAATAGCATTGTCTCAATAAGGACTCTACATGCGTCCTTCCCGACGGGTCCCAGATGTTTTTTATCGGGACGAGTCGAAGGATATCCTGAGCAGGAAGGGCCTAAGCACCTGCGAGAATTTTTTAAAGAATGTCTCACCAGTAACCTGAAATTATATCCACATTACAAAGGCACGCCCTTGGCGAAGAGAAAAAGAACAGCACCGGTTCAAACGCAAGAAGACACTCAAGACCTTGGTTTAGGCTCAAAGATCGCGCAGCAATCGCGGACTCGTTTCCTTAACCGGGACGGAAGCTTCAACGTCGAACGGACGGGTCAATCGTTCTTCCGCTCGCTCAATCCATACCACGCCCTGCTCACAATGTCGTGGGTGAAATTTCATACGATGGTCGTCCTGTCCTATTTTCTCGTGAACGTTCTCTTTGCGTTCGCATATTTGGCCTGCGGCTCCGAGGCCATTCAAGGATCGGAGGCAACATCGACGGGAGGACGATTCTTCGACGCATTCTTTTTCAGCGTGCAAACGCTTGCGACGATCGGCTACGGAAAAATAAGCCCGTCGGGCTTTGCGGCAAACATTGTCGTTGCCTTCGAAGCATTGACCGGACTCTTCGGGTTTGCACTGGCAACCGGGCTGTTGTTCGCTCGGTTCTCGCGGCCGAATGCAAAAATCCAGTACAGCGAAAAGGCGGTCATCGCCCCGTTTCACGAGCATCACGGGCTTCATGTTCAGGATTGTCAATGAGCGGCAAAATCAGTTGATTGAAGTTAATGCGACACTTACGTTCAGCAGGATGGAATTGCACAATAACAAGCAGACGAGAAAATTCTATCCGCTGCCGTTGGAAAGAAACAAAGTCACGTTCTTTCCCCTTCACTGGACAATCGTCCATCCGATCGATGAAAAAAGTCCGCTCTTCGGTGTCTCACAAAAAGAGCTGGAGGAATCGGATGCTGAATTCGCCATCCTCCTAACAGGAATCGACGAAACCTTCTCACAATCGGTGCACAGCCGTTCTTCATACAAGCACGATGAAGTGGTCGTTGGAGCAAAATTCAGGGATATGTTTCTTCCGACGGAGAACGGTGTTGTGCGAGTCGACCTTCGGCGCTTAAGCGACATCGAGCGAGTATAAATTTTCAAAGGCAGCCATGCTCCCCCATTATATCGTCGACGGTTACAACCTTATCCACACGATCCCAACGTTGAAGAAATTATTGGCACACGATGGATACCAGGCACGCGAACAGCTTGTGTTTCTCGTCTCCCGTTTGACGTTCAAGAGAAAATTCCGCTGCACAATTGTCTTCGACGGAGTGAGGCCGCATGAACCTCATCCCCCGCAGTCGCATTCTCCACTCCACATCATCTTTTCGGCTCCTCTCTCCGCCGACGCGAAAATCAAATCGATGATCGAGCTGTCCAAAAATCGAACACTCCTCGTTATTATTTCTTCCGACAGGGAAATTCTGGATTATGCAAAGGTTTGTTCCTGCAGCACATACACGTCGAAATATTTCAGCAATCTTCTTTTCGAAGAGCCGGATAAGGGGGAAGAAAAAGATTCCACCGCGTTATCGAAAGGGCAGGTTGATGAGTGGCTGAAGATCTTTGGGGAAAAGAAGTGAGAGGAGTGATTTACTTTATCCTAGGCCGCTTCAAAAAATAAATATTGTATTTTAGTCCATCAATGATCCTTCGACGCAGCCGCGACGGCTCATCCTGAGCAAGCGGAACGCGTCGAAGGAGCCCGTCGCGTCCCGCCGCTTTTCGGCGGGATCAGGATAAACACGGTTGCATAAATACGACTTTATTTTTTAGAAACGGCACTACTGCTTGGAATTTCATCTCTTTCTAAACAGCAGCTTTTTGCTTTTCGGCTTTTGCTTCCGTTTTCTCCATCAGTTCGATGAATTTTGCAAAAAGGTAGTCGCTGTCGTGCGGACCGGGGGATGCTTCGGGGTGATACTGAACGCAAAAAAGAGGCAATTGTTTATGTTGAAAGCCCTCGACGGTGTTGTCGTTAAGATTAATATGGGTCAGCTCGACCTTCGATTCATCCATTGTCTTCCAGTCGACAGCGAAGCCGTGGTTCTGAGAAGTGATCTCAATTTCGTTGGTCTGAAGATTTTTCACGGGATGGTTGGCGCCGCGATGACCGAACTTCAGCTTGTATGTTTTTCCCCCCAGTGCCAGGGCAAGCAGCTGGTGCCCAAGACAAATCCCAAACATCGGCTTCGTCCCGATCAGTTTTTTTAAATTCAGGATTGCGTATTTCACCGCGTCGGGATCGCCGGGGCCGTTGGAAAGAAAGATACCATCCGGATTCATTTCCAGCACTTGTTCGGCAGAATAGGAAGCCGGAACAACCGTCAGGCTGCAGCCGTACCGCGTCAGGCGGCGCAGAATATTTTGCTTCACGCCGTAATCGTAAACTACCACCTTGAAACGTTCTCCGTTACGATTTGTCTCCGACTTTTGAGGAGCGAGAGCAAAAATTGTTCGATCGATGTCGCCCCATGTGTAGGGTGAACTGCACGTAACCTTTTTCGCGAGGTCCAGCCCGTTCATATCGGGAGACGCTTTCGCTTTTTTTACCAGGCTCGCGTCGTCAAGATCCTTCGTAGAAAGAATGCCGCGCAATGCGCCGAGCGTGCGGATCATTTTCGTCAACATCCGGGTATCGATGCCCTGAATGGCTATGATATTGTTCTTCTTCAGCCAATCGCCGAGGCTCGATGTCGCCCGCCAGTTGCTGTAAAAATCAAAATACTCCCGGACGATAAAGCCGGAAACCTGCGGCTTGAACGACTCTACGTCGTCAGGATTGACGCCGTAGTTTCCGATAAGCGGATATGTCATTGTAACGATCTGTCCGGCGTACGACGGGTCGGTGAGAATCTCCTGGTAACCGGTGATACTTGTATTAAAAACGACCTCGCCGGTAATTTCTCCTTCGGCGCCGAAATTTTCGCCCGTAAAGACTGTTCCGTTCTCGAGTGCTAGCTTAACGATCATTGATGGCACACTTCCATTTTTCTATTCTGGAATTAAAAATACAAAAATCGCAAAGGAGAGTCAACGATGAGGTAATGTGGAGACGTTATGGTTTGGTGAGCTGTCGGACACTTTACCTATGTTGAGAGGTAAATAGAAAAAGTGTCCGACAGCTACAAATGAAAGGCAAAATGTAACATCACCTGCAAGTTGAATAGAAAAATTAAAAGGGTTACATTTTGTTGAATTGAATCAGTCCAGGTGAAACATAGCAGGAGAAATAATGGCAAAACTTCTTTCAATACCGGTAAGAAAGATTTATAGAATAAAGGTGACGTTGAAAGGCTCGGAACCGTCGATCTGGAGAAGGTTTTTAGTGCCGGGAGATTACAAGCTTTCGAAGCTGCACAAAGTGCTTCAAATTGTCATGGGATGGGGAGAAGCTCACCTTCATGAATTTATCATCAGCGGAGTTTCTTTCGGCGAACCTTCGCCCGAATATGGGAATAGGGATATGGTTGACCACAAAAAAATAACTTTGGCCGGAATGATTCATCAGGAAAAGAAATCGTTCACGTATATTTATGATTTTGGAGATGGCTGGCAGCATGAATTGACTGTAGAAAAGATTTCAGCGCCGGAAGAAGGCGTCCACTATCCACTATGTCTGGCGGGTCAGCGAGCGTGCCCGCCCGAGGATTGCGGCGGTATTGGCGGTTATGAAGATTTGCTTGAGGCGATGAGGAATCCAAAAACGGAAGATCAAAAATATCTGGTCGAATGGGCAGGCGACTTTTATCCAGAAGTGTTTGATTTAGAAAAAGTGAATTCAAGGCTGAAAAGAATTAAATAGTACGGAGAGATGGAAAGCGTTTCCCGCGGAAATCCACCTCTTGGCTGAGAAAAAGACTAACCGATGACAACTCGGTCCGGGTTTATATCGATGAAAAGAATGTGGGTGGAGCGATATAGGCGCATTCACTATGGTTGAATAGACTAATTAAAAGAGTTACATTCTGTTGGATTGATTCCGTGGAACGCGTGGAGGGACGGACTGCGGATTTTTTTTGTAACTACTATCGATACTAATAATGGTAAAAGAGTACCTCAAACAAATTGCCGCAACGACTTCGCAGGGGGGCGCCCGCGAAGAAAGTTACTACAGGCACTTTTCCAATTTCCTCGAATCGTTTTCTGAAGAAACCGGCAAAAAGAATATCCAGATCACAACACTGCCGAAGAAAACGGAGGCCGGAAATCCCGATTTTCGCGTATGGGACGGGAAACAAAAGATCGTCGGATATATCGAAGCGAAGAAGCCAGGCGAAGATCTTGCCGACATCGAAGATTCAGAGCAACTAAAGCGGTACCGCTCGACGTTCCCCAATCTCATCCTGACCGATTTTTACCAGTTTCGTTTATACCGCAACGGCGAATTAATCGATACCGCTCTTGTCGCACGGCCGTTTATCGCAAAGAAACTCCAAACAACGCCGCCGGTTGAGAACGAAGAAAAATTTATCACCCTCTTCGAAAAATTCTTTGCCTTTTCGCTGCCGAACGTTCTCACCGCTAAAGAACTTGCGGTGGAGCTCGCAAAGAGAACCAGATTCTTGCGTGATGAGGTGGTTATAAAGGAATTGGAAGAAGAGGAAAAGGGGAAAGGAAAAATCTTCGGCTTCTATTCTGCATTTAAACAATACTTGGTTGCCGATCTTTCGCCAAAAGATTTTGCCGACATTTATTCTCAAACTATTACATACGGACTTTTCGCCGCGCGAACCCGCGCAGACGGCGATTTCAACAGAAAAATCGCTTACGACCTTATCCCGCATACGATAGGCATTTTACGCGATGTGTTCAGTTTTATTTCGCTGGGGACACTGCCGCTCCATATGGAAGTGATCATCGACGACATCGCCCAGGTGCTGCACGTCGCCGATGTAAAAAAGATTCTGGATGAATTTTACCGCAAAGGAAAAGGCGAAGACCCGATCGTCCATTTTTATGAAACCTTCCTGAATATTTACGACCCGGAAACCAGGGAAAAACGGGGCGTTTATTACACTCCCGAGCCCGTCGTAAAATACATCGTCCGCGCCATTCATGACCTTCTCAAAACGCATTTTAATTTACAGGACGGCCTTGCAAGCAAAGAGGTAACATTGCTCGACCCTGCCGGCGGAACGCTGACATTCCCTGCCGAAGCGATCAAGCTTGCGGTCGAAGAATTCACCAGGAAGTACGGCGATGCGGGAAAAACAAAACTGATCAAGAACCAGATTCTGAAAAACTTTTATGCCTTCGAGTTGATGATGGCTCCGTACGCTATCGGCCACATTAAAATCAGTTTCTTGCTGGAAGAGCTCGGTTATACCATGAAGGATAACGATAG
This sequence comes from uncultured Bacteroidota bacterium, assembly GCA_963843065.1. Classification (GTDB taxonomy): domain Bacteria; phylum Bacteroidota; class Ignavibacteria; order UBA10030; family UBA8401; genus JAGVPT01. The sequence goes on along the minus strand of CAWJKX010000047.1, from coordinate 31,228 downwards.
ATTCAAGCTCTATCTCACCAATACGCTGGACATGGAAGACTTGGAACAGACCGAAATTCCCGGACTCGAGTCTCTCAGCGACGAAAGTCATCTGGCGGGAAAGATAAAGCAGAAGGAACCGATCCTGGTGATTTTAGGAAATCCGCCATACTCGGGAATTTCAGCTAATATCAGTAATTGGACAGAAAAATTAATGAAGGAGAGTTTAGATGGTGCGCAAACTTATTATGAGGTAGATGGTGAACCCTTAGGCGAAAAGAAATTATGGCTACAAGATGACTATGTAAAATTCTTGCGTTTTGCTCAGTGGAAAATTCACAAAGCAGGGCAAGGAATTGTCGGAATGATTACAAATCATAGTTATTTAGATAATCCGACATTCCGAGGCATGCGGCAAAGCCTCATGAAGTCCTTTAATGAAATCTACATCATTGATTTGCACGGCAATTCGTTGAAAAAAGAAACAACTCTCTCTGGCAGTAAAGATGAAAATGTTTTTGATATTCGTCAGGGAACAGCAATCGCTGTCTTTGTAAAGACAAAGCATGGCAAGGGGAATAAAACTTTCCATACTGATTTGTTTGGTTTGCGGGAAGAAAAATACGATTGGCTTAAAAAGAGAATGTTCAAGAAAAAAGATTATGATGAACTAAAACCAGAGACGCCATGGTATTTTTTTATAAAACGAAATACAAACAAGATAGAACATTATGTTAAGTGGTGGCAAGTAAACAATATTTTCCCTGTTAATGTAAGCGGCATTGTAACGGCAAGAGATAGATTTGTGATTGACTCTGATGAAAAGGAACTTCAAAACAGAATATTACAATTTAGAAATTTAAGGGTTCAGGACGATATTATCAGGCAGACTTTTGGATTGAAAGATACAAGGGGCTGGAAATTATCAGAAGCCAGGAAAAAACTTGCAAATGATGTTGATTGGAAAAAAAGGTTTGAAAAAATTCTTTATAGACCCTTTGACATCAGGTCAATTTTTTATACTGATTATATGGTCGATTGGGGAAGGCCGGAATTCATGTATCATATGTTAAAAGAGAATGTAGGGTTCATCGTACCCCGTCAGTATAAAGAAGTATCCGGAGCCTTTATTTCCACCAATATAATTGGACACAAATCCGTAAGTGCTTATGATATAAATTATCTTTTCCCACTTTACATTTACTCAAATGAGGAAAGGAAAAGACGAATTGGCATACAAACAATGATGTTGTTTGAGCCTGAAGTAGAATATGGTAAGTTAAAAGGAAAGCAAGCGAACATCGCCCTAGAACTTTTTGGACATTTTAAAACAATGTACAACAAAGTTCCAACGCCGGAACAGATTCTTGGTTACTGTTATGGCATTTTGTACAGCAATAGTTACCGTGAAAAATATGCGGAGTTCTTAAGGATAGATTTTCCACGTATCCCCTTGACAAAAAATTATGACTTGTTCAAAGAAATGTCGGATCTCGGGAGTGATTTGATAAAACTGCATTTACTTAAACACAAATCATTGAATAATCCTATTGCCAAATATCACGGCGTTGGGGATGATGATACAATCAGGAAAATAAGGTTTGAAATGTCAAATAATCGTTTATACATAAATGAAGAGCACTACTTTGACAACATCTCAAATGAAATTTTTGAATATCAAATAGGCGGATATAAGGTTATAGATCACTATCTGAAAGATCGAAAAGGCAAACAATTAGGAGATGATATAGAAATAATTTGTAAAATAGTATCTGCGATTGTAAAAACTATAGAGACACAGAGGAATATTGATATTACGTTCAAGAAAATTGAAAAGGGAAAGATCCTTAACAAGTAATAGATGGAGTTTATATGAAAGAAAAACTCAAAAAAGCGAATTACAAATACGAAAAGTATTTGGGAAGCAAAGTCACTTACTAAGAGATTTAGATACCGGTAAATTGGAAATGTTCTTTTCTAATAAAAGACATGCTTCGTGGGGTTTAATTTGGAAGAACACGCACTTGGAATTCGTTAGAAGCGTAAACATCCATTGCGAAAACGATTAAACTGCAAAAAGAAATAGATAAAATATTTCCAAAAAGTCGAAAAAAAGTAAGCGAAACGGGGACATAAAAGACAATCCATTCAAACATCAATAGCGGCAAGGGGGAAACTATGAGATCAAAAGACGTCATCATTCCGCAACGAAGAATCGAAAACCGGATATTCGTCATCCGCGGACATAAAGTGATGATAGGGCCAGATCTGGCCGAACTGTACGGTGTCGAAACACGAGCGCTCATGCAGGGAGGGAAGCGTAACCGAGCACGCTTTCCAGTAGATTTCATGTTTGCGCTTACACGCCCGGAGATTCTGAGGATATCACAAATTGTGATATCCTTAAAATACTCTAAAACGGTGTACGCTTTTACTGAAGAGGGTGTCGCCATGTTATCCGGTATTCTCAACAGCCCGCGTGCAGTTCAAATGAACATCGTCATCATGTCCCAAAGGGATGGCTTCGCCACGTGCATTCGTTAGACTTCGCAAGATTCTTTCAACTCACAAAGCGCTTACTTTAAAACTGAAGCAATTAGAAATAAAAGTCGAGAATCACGACGAAGAAATACGGGCGATCTTCGAGGCGATACGTCAATTAATGGTTGTACCGGAGAAACCAAAACGGCCGATTGGATTCTGATAGGTAGAGTATTAAATTTCTGCGTTCCCAATCCCAAAGGGATCCCTTTCGGGACGAGACGTTGGGAACGAGGTAAAAAGTTGAGAAGAAGGTGATCGAAATGGGGACATAAAAGACAATCCATTCAAACATCAATAGCGGCAAGGGGGGAACACGTGAAACCAAAATCTGAAATCGTTCCAAACAGTCCAATCGAAAACAGGATCTTTGTGATCCGCGGGTATAAAGTGATGATAAGCGTTCATCTGGCCGAACTCTACGGTGTTGAAACCCGGACCTTGAACCAGGCAGTGAAGCGAAACACCCGAAGATTTCCGTCGGACTTTATGTTTCAACTATCAGAACGGGAGGCAGATTTGCTGGTATCACAAAATGTGATACCACACAGAAAATTTTTTGGCGGTTCACTTCCCTTTGCGTTTACGGAGCAAGGAGTGGCAATGCTTTCAACCGTCTTGCGGAGTGCGCGTGCCATTCAAATGAATATCGCCATTATGCGGACATTTGTTAAACTCCGAGAGATTCTTTCAACCCACAATGAGCTTGCCTTAAAACTGAGTCAACTAGAAATGAAGGTCGAGAATCACGACGAAGAAATACGGGCGATCTTCGAGGCGATACGTCAATTAATGGTTGTACCGGAGAGACCAAAGCGGCCGATTGGATTCTGAATATCCCGTTGCCGCTTGTCTGAATAAGAGATTCCCTCCCCTCACAGGGGAGGTTTTGGGTGGGGTCGGAAGCGTAGAGCTACGTTCTTTTAACTTCCTCTTTCTGCATTCCCAATCCCGAGGGGATCCCTTTCGGGACGAGACGTTGGGAACAAGATACGAAACGAAGCTTAAGAGTATGAGACAGCAATCTATTCACAATAGAGGAGTGATATGAAAACCGTTGGCCTACTTACCATATCGAATATATTCATGACATTTGCATGGTACGGTCATTTGAAATTCAGAGATGTTTCATTGTGGAAGGTGGTTCTCGTTAGCTGGCTTATCGCATTCTTCAAGGACCGTTTTCAGGTGCCCGCGAACCGGATCGGGTCGTATCAGTTTTCCGGCGCACAACTAAAAACAATCCAGGAAGTCATCACGCTCGTTGTGTTCAGCGTCTTTTCCGTCGTCTATCTTAAGGAAGAATTTCGGTGGAATTATGTGGTCGGTTTTCTCTTGCTCATCGCGGCGGCATTTTTCGTTTTCAAAAAATGGTAAGCTGCTCTTATGTCTGAAAGAATTTTCATCATCGAGGGAGACATTACCAAGCAAAACGTTGACGCTATCGTCAACGCTGCGAACAGTTCGCTCCTCGGCGGTGGCGGCGTCGATGGCGCAATCCATCGGGCGGCCGGACCGAAGCTTCTCGAAGAGTGCCGGACATTGAACGGATGTAAAACGGGCGAAGCGAAAATCACGGAAGGATACAGTCTTCCCGCGCGATGGGTGATTCACACCGTCGGCCCGGTCTGGCGCGGCGGAAACAACCGCGAAGACGAATTACTCGCTCGATGTTATACAAACAGCCTTGCCCTTGCGACAGAACATCGATTAGAGACAGTCGCCTTTCCGTCGATCAGCACCGGCGCATACGGATTTCCCGTTGAACGGGCATCACGAATTGCTTTGAAAGCCGCAGCGTCGTATCTTTCTACAGCTGTTTTTCCGAAAAGAATCTTCGTGGTTTGTTTCTCTCACAACGATATCCAAAAATACTCCGACTCGCTGAAGGAATTGACCGATGCCCGTAGTTGACCGAAGACCTCTCCATGTTGAATTGCCGTTTCAACCGAAGACCTATGACATAGATTTTGCCGGACATGTCAGCAACATTGTCTATATCCGGTGGCTCGAAGACCTGCGAATGAAGGTGCTTGATACGTATCTTCCCCTCAACATCCTCATGGAACGAAGAATTGCTCCGGTGGTCATGCGGACGGCTATCGACTACAAGAAACCCGTGAAATTGTTTGATGCCGTTATCGGCACGATGTGGGCAAGCGAGATGGGAAATGTTAAAGGGACTCTTTCAGCCGAATTTAGTGTTAATGGGAATGTCGTTGCAGCGTCAGAGCAGGTAGGACTCTTCGTGAGAATGGACAGCGGCAGGCCGGTCGCTTTTCCGGAAGAGTTCCGGCGGCAGTTTGAAGCATTCCAAAATAAACCCTCACGATAAACTGGACGGAGAAAGAACGTTGAAAAAAATAGTTCGCTGGATTGGAATGATTGTAGCGGCGGTCTTCATTCTCATTCAATTTGGCCAGCCCAACCGATCGAATCCCACAGTAGACCAATCGATGACGATCGCAGCGGACTCCGAGTTCACAATGCCGGTCTCCGGGTTACTCACAACGGCGTGCTTTGATTGCCACTCAAACGAAACCCGCTGGCCCTGGTACGGTTACGTCGCTCCCGTTTCCTGGCTGGTAGCCGACGATGTCGCAGAGGGACGCCGCCATCTCAATTTTTCCGAATGGGGAAAATATCCGAAGAGCAAACGCGTGCTGAAGCTGGGGCAGATTTATGAAGAGGTGTCAAAAGGCGATATGCCGATACAAAAGTATCTCTACATTCATGCTGATGCACGACTCACTGCGGCTGACAGGGATTCAATTACAAGTTGGACTGAACGGGTACGGGACAGGTTGACCGGAGGGGAAGAATAATAAAGAATTATGAATTAAAAAGTGAAAAGTTAGAAGAATTCGATCGTGCGACTTTTAACTTTCAATTTTTCACTTTTAACTCTTAATCTCCATCGCGTTGAGCACCTCTATTGCTTTCGCAATCGCCATTGCGCGGTGGCTGATTTTATTTTTCTCATCCATCGTCATTTCGGCGTAGGTTTTTTGTGAGCCGTTGGGGATGAAAAGCGGGTCGTAGCCAAATCCGCCAGTCCCGCGGGGTGATTCCGCGATAGCACCTTCAACCCTCCCTTCAACAACCTTTTGGATGTTTTTGCCGACTATGGCAACTACGGTTCGAAAGCGAGCATTGCGCCGCCGCGGTGGAACTCCTTTCAAAGAGTTCAAAAGTTTCACATTATTCTCGGCATAAGTGGCATTCTCACCGGAATAGCGGGCGGAAACAACGCCCGGCTTCAATTCAAGGTAATAACATTCCAGGCCCGTGTCATCGGCAAGCGAGAGTAAACCGGTGGCGTTAAATGCTTCTTGCGCTTTCTTCAGTGCATTTCCTTCCAGCGTCGGCTGGTCTTCGATTGTTTTCGGAATGTCGGGAAAATCGACGAGGCTTTTCACCGTAAATCCCTGAGACGCAACCAGGTTCGTTATTTCCTCGACTTTGTGCCGATTATTTGTGGCGATGAGAATATCCATGTTTTGAACAATTTTAATAGTGAATTTTATCCTGCAACTTTTGCCATTCCTCAAAAGCGATGAACGCTTCATCGCGCATCATCTGAACCATCGGAATTTTTCGCCCGGAGATTGGAAGGGCAATTTCCTTGTATATAAAAAAATCGTCGAATCCGATGTTTGCGGCGTCGATATGTGTGTTTGCGTAGAATACTCTATCGGGACGGGCCCAATAGATTGCGCCGAGACACATCGGACACGGCTCACAGGATGTGTAAATTTCGCATCCAGTGAGCTGAAACGTCCCTAGAGTGCGGCATGCTTCCCGGATCGCAACAATTTCAGCGTGCGCAGTCGGGTCATTGGTCGATGTGACAATATTGGTGCCGCGCGCAATGATGTTCCCCTCTTTCACAACGACCGTTGCGAATGGTCCTCCCTTTCCTTCGCGGGTGTTTTTCCGCGAAAGCGCGATGGCCTCATGCATGAAGGCATTGCTCGCCATAAAGTGAACAATTAATAATTAAGAATTAATAATGAAGAATTTAGAATGACTGTCATTTCTCATAAGTATACTCAGTAGAATTTTTAATTCTTAATTCTTCATTATTAATTTCTTCATCCTACCAGTTCCTTTATTGCTTGGGTAATCGTTTCCACACCGACGATGGAAATTCCGGTTGCGTTCTTCAGATTCTTAAGGTTGTTTTTGGGAACGACGATTTTCTTAAACCCGAGTTTCGCAGCTTCCTGCACACGTTTCTCGCTGTGAGAGATCGTCCTGATTTCTCCTCCCAGCCCGATTTCACCGATTGCAACCGCTTGTGAGTCCACGGGAACATCGCGGAGCGAAGAAACGATGGACGATGCAATGCCAAGATCGGCAGCGGGCTCGTCGATACGAATTCCTCCTGCAACGTTGACGAACACATCGTGCGTGCCGAGATTGAGGCCGACCCTCTTCTCAAGGACTGCCAACAGCATTTGCAGACGGCGGAGGTCGAAACCCGTCGCAGTCCGCTGGGGAAGGCCGTAGCTTGTCGAACTGACCAATGCCTGCACTTCTATCAAGATTGGCCTTGTTCCCTCCAACGTTGCTACAATCGTCGCACCGGAAGCGCCGTACGTTCGTTCGGAAAGAAATACCTCGGAAGGATTTTTCACTTCGTGCATTCCGTCGTCGTGCATTTCGAAAATTCCTATCTCGTTCGTCGAACCGAATCTGTTCTTTGTTGCACGAAGGATACGGTAGGAATAATGCCGCTCTCCTTCAAATTGCAACACCGTGTCGACCATATGCTCGATAACACGCGGGCCGGCGAGTATCCCTTCTTTTGTCACGTGCCCGATAAGAATCAACGGGATGCTTTTCGACTTTGCAATGCGGGTGAGCAATGCGGTCGCTTCGCGCACCTGTCCGACGCTTCCCGGAGCGCTTTCCAAGTCGGGACGGAACATCGTTTGAATGGAATCGACGATCACGATATCAGGATTGCCCCGTTCGATGACGTCGGCGATCATTTCCAAATTTGTTTCGGGAAGAAGGAGTACGGAATTCGATTGCGTCCCCAAACGTTCCGCCCGCAGTTTGATCTGCTTCAGCGATTCTTCCCCGGTGATGTACAAAACAACTTTGTCGCGGAGCTTGAGAGCAACCTGCATCATCAATGTCGATTTGCCGATGCCGGGGTCGCCGCCAAGCAGGACGACGGAACCGGATACCAGTCCTCCTCCGAGAACCCGGTCAAACTCAACGATGCCGGTTTTAAAACGGACATCCTCAAAACCGCTGACGTCGTTCAATGCAACCGGCTCGATCTTCGACGCAACGCCCCCAGATTTGCGGGCAATCTTTGCAGGGGTCGGAGCTTCCTCGACAAACGTATTCCATTCGTTGCAGTTCGGACATTTCCCGGTCCAGCGCGGAGACATGTAGCCGCACGATTGACAAACGTATTTTGTCATGATCTTGGACATTGAACAAATATAGAAGATTAGAGGGGGAGATTCAATGGAAGAAGATTGGAAACTATCTTAAGAACACCGCTTTGATTGCCCTTCGACGCTCCCGATCCGCTTCAGCGGAACGGGAGCGTCGAAGGGCGAACAGAGAATGATTGTAGCAAAGCCTCGAATCACACTCAATCGCATTCTACTTCACCAGCCACAAACTCAGCTGCGGAACATACGTAATAATAAATAATCCGATTAAGAGGACGATGATGAACGGAAGCGTTGCACTCGTCACCTGGCCGATCGTTTTCTTGAATCGGAAGCTCGACATAAAGAGATTCATCCCTACCGGCGGCATTAAGTATGCGATCTCAAGATTGGCGAGAAAAATAATTCCGAGATGGATTGGGTCTACCCCATATTGTTTCGCAATCGGGACGATGAGCGGGACGACGACGATCGCCGAAAAAATCTCCATCATCATTCCAATCACCAGCAAAAAGACATTCAAGATCATCAGGAAAACGATTTTGCTCTCGACCACCTGCCGGATCAATTCAAAAAGTTTTTGGGGTATTTGTTGATCGATAAGGAAACTCGTCAGTCCCATCGCCATAGCGAGGATCATAAGAATTGCGCCGACGAGGACCATGCTCTCTTTCATGACTCTCGGAACATCGGTCGTCAGCTTCAAGTCCCGGTACACAAACACTTCGACGATAAAAACGTAAAAGGCAGTCACCGCAGCGGCTTCCGTCGCTGTGAAATAGCCGCCGTAGATCCCGCCGATAATGAAAAACGGGAGCGGGATTTCCCATATAACATTTTTGAATGCAGTCCATAATTTTTTCGCATCGAACGGATGCCGTTCGATCTTCGAGGCGATTCCCTGGCGGACGCTGTAGATGGCCAATACCGTCACAAGCAAAATACCGGGGACAATTCCGGCCCGAAACAATTGGTCGATGGATACTTCTGCAACCGTGCCGTACAAAATGATCGGCAGGCTGGGAGGGAAAAGCAGCCCGAGACTCCCCGACGTCGTCACAAGGCCGAGCACAAACTTCTCGCTGTATTTTTCGGCGATCAATATCGGAAAGACAAGGCCGCCGAGCGCAACGATGGTGATTCCCGATCCCCCGGTGAACGCCGTGAACACTGCACAGCTTGCAAGAACGACGATCGCCAGTCCTCCCGGCATCCATCCAATCAGCGCTTGCGCCAGTGCAACAATGCGCTGCGGCGCTTTGCTCTCTGCAAGAAAATATCCCGAAACGGTAAACAGGGGAATGGCAAGCAAGACGGGCTGGCTGGCAAGGCGGTACATTTCAACAATGATAGCCGCAGTATCGATACCTTGAGAAGAAAATCCGAGCAGCGATATCGTGCCGATGATCGAGAAAAGCGGCGCACCGAAGAGAACAAGAACCGCCAGAGCAAGGACAAAATAGATGACTGGCATCAGTGCTGCTCCTCAATATGCCAATCACCCTTGATGATCTCCGAGGCCCAGGTAACGGAGCGGACGAGAAACCGGAACGCAATAATACCGTAACCGACCGGTATGATAATAATGAAGTATGTCATGGAAAGATTGAGGATGAGCGTATCCGCAGACTCCCCTTCCATCTGGACGAACGCTATCGCCGCTTTCATCAAAAAGAAACAAATGACCGCGGCAAAAAGATTCGTGACGACGTAAATACCCTTTCTGTACCGTTCCGGCGCCAGCTTGTTAATGAATTCAATTTTCAAATGACGGCCTTCCCCCGTGGCGATGATGGCGCCGAGGAACCCGAGCCAGAGCACCAAATGGCGGAGAAAAACGTCCCCCCACTCAATGCTCGTATGAAAAAAATTTCTTAGCACAACCTGACCGAACGCCATAACGATCATGACGCTGAGGAAAAAAATAATCAGCCATCCGGTGATGCGGGTGAGCCACCGGTCGACGAACAACAGCAGCTTCATTTCTTCTCCTTGGCACGGAAGTCCGCAACCGATTTTTCCACGCGGTTAAGAAGGTCTTCAGAATAAAGTTTCCCGACCATCAACCGGCGTGCATTTTTTCCGATCTCCTCGTAGCGGCCAATTTCATTCGCGTCGGGCTTTGTGAATATAATTTTGCTTTTCTTCAGCACATCGAGAGATTTCGTATTATCTATGCGGCTGAGTTCGGTAAGCTTCCGCATCAACTGTTTTCCGTTCCGGAGAAGAATCTCCTGAATGTCCGGAGGCATTTTGTCAAAATCTCTCTTCGCGATAACGACGGCTCCGGAAGCGTTCGTGAGGGGATAGTCCAGCATATATTTTGTAGCGGTGTACCATTGAAGGGAGACGCCGGCAAGCGGCGATGTATACATGCCGTTGATAAGGCCTGTCTGGAGCGACGTCAGCACGTCGGTGATCGAAAGCGGGATGGGATTGATGCCGAATGCCTTGAATGTCGCCTCGGCGACAGGGTCGCCTTCCCACTGCCACATTTTCACGTTCCGCATATCTTCGACCTTGGTGACCGGCGTGTTGGTAAAAACATATACAAATCCGACCTCGGCCCATCCAAGAAGGACATAGCCGCCGTTTTCAAATTCCTTGCGAAGCTCCGCATCGTATTGGCCAACGACGTAATCTACCTCGTCGTGATTTTTGAAAAGAAACGGAGAGTCCAGAATTCGCGCGGACCTTGCGATCTCACCGATGCCGACGCCGGTGATACCGGCACTCTGAAATTGTCCAAGCCGGATCTTCCGAATGACGTCCTTTTCGTCGCCGGCTACTCCGCCGGCGTAAATTTTGAACCCAAGCCTCCCTCCGCTCTCCTTCCGAATTGCCTGGTCGTATTCCTTCATGACCGTAATCCATGCGCTTCCTTCGGGGGCGAGTGTGGCAAATTTGATGGTGAACTCTTGTGCGGACGCCTGAGTAACGAGAATGAGAAGTGTGATAACGAAATGTTTCATGAAGAGTTTCCTTTGACAGTGGCACGTTGTAGCTGCGATGAAGTGTGTCTAAAAAAACAGGTCGCTTTCTTTGGCCAACAAAGCTTTTGCTTTTTGCTTGGCGATCGCGTTGACCAGACGCTGTTCGGGCAGGATATCGATAGAGGCGTCTTCAACCGTTTTCAGCGAGGATTCGAAGAGAGCCTTATCCTGAATCTGGACGGCGTAACTCTGCGCCAGGAATACATACGGAAGAAGAAATTTCCCTTCTCCGATGTCAAGACACCTGTCGAAATGAGTTTTGGCGCTGTCGGGTTTACCGCCGAGGTTTTTGGGAACGGTCGCCAGCATCGTTCCAAAATATAAATGAGCACTGCCGTAATAAAAGCTCTCGTCGTTGCTCAACACAAACTCCATGAGCGAGTTGACCTTATAGAGTTCAGAAATGACTGCCGGGTCGGCAATGCCCAGTTTGATGAGGTTTCCCCATGCGTTCGCCGTCCAAAAAATCAGAGGCACATCGTCTTTGCCAAACGCTGCCACACCCGCTCTAAATTCTTCCGGGCTGCCGTCAAACGCCGTGTTGAATTGTTTATTTTTTCTTAACACCGACAATCCGTAATCGCGAGCCCGGATGTAGAGGGCTTTCGCGCGGTCCGGATCCTTGTCCTCGACAAAGCCAAGAGCGTAGCCGGAGTACGCCTGAGTCAGCAGCAATGCAAGATGGTCGTCATCCTTGTCTTTTGAACGATAGAGGGCTTCCAGGAGCGTTATGTTTGCGGGGATTGACTGCTCCGCTAGCGTAAGGTCGGATTCTTCAAAAATAGCGCTGAGGCCGTTGTCGACGATACCCGTCGTTGAATTCACAGCGACCGTTTGCAGAAGGCCGCACGACCAGCTGTAAAAACCGAGGAGGACAAAAATTGCGGGGGTGAATTTTTTCATAATTTCGTTGTTGAATATAGAGAAAACCGTCCACTTTTCCAAAAACAATATTTGCAAATCGACCCAAAGTGTTTTAATATGGTAGCTGACTATAGGGACAGAAGGAATTTCTGATGAAGATATTGGTTGTTGAAGACGAAAAAAAAGTCGGCGCGTTCATTAAAAAGGGATTGGAAGAAGATCGCTACAGTGTGGAAGTAGCGCTCGACGGCGACAAAGGAGAAGAGCTTGCATCACAGGGGTCGTTTGACTTGATCATTCTCGATATCCTGATGCCCAAAAAGGACGGGCTGACCATGTTGAAAGAATTGCGCGCGAAACAAATCACTACACCCGTGCTGATGATTACGGCAAAGGGTTCGGTGGAAGACAAAGTGAAGGGGCTTGATACGGGAGCGGACGACTATCTGGTAAAGCCGTTTGCAATCGCCGAATTGCTCGCCCGCGTCCGCTCGCTGCTGCGGCGGGGCGGGCCGGAAAAATCGACTGCGCTCATCGTTGCCGACCTGACACTGGATCTTGTCTCGCACAAAGCGACACGGGGAGAGAACCTCATTGAATTAACCGGGAAGGAATACACGCTGCTAGAATATTTTATGCGGAACACGAACAAAGTCCTGAGCCGCACGATCATTTCCGAGCATATTTGGAATTACAACTTCGATACCGGCACGAATATCATCGACGTTTATATCAACCATTTACGCAACAAAATAGACGGCGAATTCGAAAAAAAACTCATCCATACTGTCCGGGGCGTCGGGTACATGATGAAGGCATCCTGAGATGAAATTCCTCCATTCCATTCGGTTAAAACTCACGGCATGGTACACGCTCATTCTCGGCGTTACCCTGTTCGGCTTCGGCACCACCGCTTACCTTTATACGCAGGAAAATCTTCTGGCCAGCCTTGACTACTCGCTGCGCAATGAGGTCGTCTGGCTGAAGAACTTCATCGAACCGCAAGCGCGGAAGGTGAAGCTTAAACAGCAGCGGGTAAAGCCGTTGGCACAATCAAAGAAAGCAAGAGAAGAAAGTCAAGCGTTCCCATGAAGTGGAAGTTACTGAAGACGATTCCACCGAGTTCGACCAAATTTGGAATCAGATTTATGAACACACGCTGCTGAGTCCGAAGAAACAAATCATTCAAATCCGCGACCGCAACGGCGATATCCTCTACAAATCGTACAGCCTCGGCAAGGAAGATATTATTTTTGAGGACATCCCCTTCAACACAACAAAGCTTGTGACGATCTACGATGCACAGGGACAACCTCTCCGGCTTGCGGTGACGCAGAATGCTTTCGCGAAGATCTATGTCGCGTATCCGGAAGTTGAAATCGGCGAAGTGCTGGGAAACCTCTTTTCAATATTCATCATCCTCGTTCCGGCGGCGATCATCCTTTCCATCCTTGGGGGATGGTTTCTCGCGAACAAATCGCTCAAGCCGGTCGATAAGATCACGAAAACAGCGCGCGATATCACCGCGCAGAACCTTGACCAGCGCATCCTCTCGGTTGATGTGGATGACGAGATCGGGCGGCTTATCTCAACATTCAACGACATGATCGGCCGCCTTCAGAGCTCGTTCGACCAGACAAAACAATTCTCTGTGGACGCATCCCACGAACTTCGCACGCCGCTCACCATCATGCGGGGAGAGCTTGAACTCGCCCTTCGCTCGAAACAAACAAACCAAGGATACCGGCGGATTCTTTCAAGCACGCTTGACGAGATCCTTCGCATGTCCACTATTATCGAAAGCCTCTTGATGCTGGCGAAAGGCGATATCGGGAAATCGACCTTTACCTTCAAAGGGGTTGCGCTGGCGCCGATCATACGGGAATTGCATGAAGACAGTGAAATGCTCGCCGAAAAAAAACATATCCGCGTCAACCTCGAAGCGGTTGAAAATCTCACTGTCTCGGGAGACACCGTGCGCCTTCGCCAGCTTGTATTGAACCTCATAGACAACGCAATCAAGTACACCCCCAAAAACGGAACAATCGCATTATCGCTCGTTCGAGAGAACGGTTCCGCGAAGATTATTGTCAGAGATAACGGCATCGGCATTCCCGCCGAAGAACAATCAAAGATCTTTGACCGGTTCTACCGAGTTGACAAGGGGCGTTCCCGCGAAATGGGGGGAACGGGACTCGGGCTCTCTATAGCGCGCTGGATTACCGAGATTCATGGAGGAAAAATATTCGTCCAAAGCGAAGTCAATAAAGGGAGCCAGTTTACGGTGCTGCTCCCTCTCATGCGTAATTGATTGCTTTTCACTTGACAATGAAATTACAATATCCTATGTTAAGCCTCAGTGAATTCTAGCCTAAGCACGTTAAACCCACTGTACTTATCTTTTAACATTTTTTGAAAGGAGCGTTGTTGAATGAAACGTCTGTGTAGCTTGTTGATGGCTGTCGTCTTTGCCTTCTCGTTGTCGCTTGCGCAGGATGCAATGAAACCGCAGGACACTCAAACTCCGCCAGCGAAGAAAGAAATGAAGACGGATAAGAAGAAAGCCGCGAAAGCAAAGAAAAAAGTAGCAAAAGATAAGATGAAGACGGCAAAGGATAAGAAGAAAGCCGCAAAAGCAAAGAAGAAAGTAGCAAAAGATAAGAAAATGAAGAAAAGCAGCACGATGAAAGCAGACTCCACCAAGTAATTGGTTAGTTATTTGCACCCATTTCGAAAAAACCCCGTTTCGGCAAGAGACGGGGTTTTTTGTTAAGCTCTCGGAAATTGCGTCATGTCGAAAACTTCAAGATAAATAAGAAAGTTCGACAGCTTCCCCGGCTCTGTGCTGCTTTTGGAAGTGACTTAATTTCAAGGTATCTGTAGGTCAGACATTTGGCGAAGCCATTCCTTCGGAACTTGTCTGACCTATCTGACAGGCATGAATGCCTGTCCCACCAGAAAATTTCTCAAACCGAATTATTACTCTGCTTTTCGTTGCTTGTCGCACTAGTTCTTTTTATATTTTTCAAACAAAATTTTCACACATGGCATTTATCCGGCATCTTCAATCCCTAAAGCTTCCGTCGTTTCTCGCACAGCTCCTTCGCTTTCGAAAGAAACCACCTATAGGACTATATAATCTTCATGTTATTTCATTGCCGGAAGAACTCGAATTTCTTCGTCTTCTTCCGAAGGAACTCCGCTATGCACTTCAAAAAGATCCATCACTTAAAAAATCGCATAACGAAAATCTTCAAAAGTGGCAAAGCGATCGGCATTCGTACTATAGAAAAAACTCCGGAGCGCGTTTTGAGCGCCATCAACAACATTGCAGTACTTAGCCAGCACCGGACCATTATCACGTGGCTTCCCCGATTGCTGTTATCACAGACCAGGCCGCTGCTTCTGCCGTACGACCATGAACTTGCGGCAAAGAGCAACGTTGACCTTGACGAAGAAATCGCGGTCATTCTTGCACACAGGCTGGACTTTAAAAAATTCATCCTGGTCGATGACGGAAATCTTGGCGCCACGGAAGCCGATAAGAAACTCATCGACGAGCTGAATGAAGCCATCTCGCCGATCATTATCGGCCATGTGACGAACCGCATGATTTTTGACAATGCCGATACGCGGACGGCGACGGGGCAAGCGATTATCAAAGCGCTGCTGTTTATTGGGCCGATTACGCACATTCTCGAGCTCTACACGCACGGCTTTGGAAAACTTTTCGCGGCGTCGACGGACGACGTTCTCGCGGAAACGGCCGAATTGTTTGCACTGCGCGGTTCCGGGTTTACTTGGAAACAGCTCATTCTCCGCTCACGAATTCTCATCCCCGTTTTTGTGCTTGCCGCATATGGCGCCTTTCAAGTGGACCATTTAATTGACAAGGGGGAACTTTCATGGGCGGGATTTGTCTTTGGAGTTACGTCCGTCGCTCTCTCGCTGACGACCGCTCTTCAGAGCATTCGCATGTACAAACGGTGTGTAGACGATTTGGTGAAAGAAGGAAAACTCTTGCTGACAAGCCAATTTGGCCATTGGATTGTCGCTGTCAATCAGGATTTCACAAACCCGGCACGCCTCGGCTTGTTTGTCGGGGGAATATTGTCTCCCCTCATTTCAATGGCCGTCTTTGTCTGGTTTCCGCAGTTCGTTCATAACGGGTGGGTTCTTGCAATGCTCGGCACGGCTGAGACAGTGACAGCAGGAACCGTTGTGATTCTCGCGCGGCGGTTGAACGAGCTCAAATTCCAACTCGAATTAAACCGACTCCTCCGGGCGCAAGTACGTCAAGTGATGCCATAATTTTCTTCAATGCTGTTTGGCAGTTACCAATTATTTCTCATATTTCGCGAGAACTTATGACAACCTACGAATCACAGGACACCGAACCGACATTAGCTCGGCGCTTAGGGTTGACGTCGGCTGTTATGGTTGTTATCGGTTCCGTGGTCGGCTCCGGAATTTTTCTTACACCGCAGAGCATTGCGGCGACAGTCCAAATTCCCGGCATCATGATCTTTGTCTGGGTCCTCACAGGATTATTGACGCTTGCCGGCGCGCTGACGAACGCCGAGATTGCCGGAATGATACCAGAAGCGGGAGGCCAATATGTATTCTTTCGTGTTACGTACGGCGACCTGACGGCTTTTCTCTACGGATGGACAACGTTCATCGTGTATCAGACGGGTTCCATCGCCGCCATCGCCGTTGCATTTGCCCGCTACTTCGGATACTTTGTCGACCTGCCGCACTTAAGCCCGGCGCTTGAAGCGTGGAAATTACCGCTCATCGGCAATATCTATCCGTTAAAGGACATTGGAGTCAGCCTTGTCGCAATTTCTTCAATCTTGTTGCTGGCCGGCGTAAATTATTTTGGTGTACACATCGGCGGATTTGTCCAGGACATTTTCACATTTCTGAAAGTTCTTGCCATCGGAGCAATTATCGTGCTCGCGTTTACCGTCGGACATGGGAGTACTGCCCATTTCTTCCCGTTGTGGGGAGTGCCTGCGTCCGGCGCTTTGTTGAGCGCCATCGGCGTAGCGATGATTGCAACACTCTGGTCGTACGACGGATGGAACAGCCTCACATACCTGGCGGGCGAGGTGAAAGAGCCGAAGAAGAATATTCCTCTGGCGCTCGTGCTCGGCACTCTGATCATTATCGCTATCTACGTCGCGACCAATCTCGCCTATCTGTTTATTCTCCCGATTGGAGAGATCGCAACGTCGAAGCTCGTTGCTGCGGATGTGATGGAAAGAATTTTTCACGGCTACGGCGGCGCGATAATTTCCGCCATGGTAATGATCTCAACGTTCGGAACCGTCAATGCCACCTCCATGACGACGGCGCGCGTTTATTTTGCCATGGCAAAAGACAAGCTGTTTTTCAGAAGCCTTGGAAAAATTCATCCAAAATACCGGACGCCGGGAACATCGCTTCTTGTTCAAGGCGTGTGGGCATCTATTCTAACTCTTACCGGAACCTACGACCAGATTTTCACGTACGTTATTTTTGCAGGCTGGATCTTTTACGCGCTCGGAGCATCGGCAGTGTTTGTGCTGAGGAAGAAGATGCCGGACACCCCACGCCCGTACAAAGTACCGGGATACCCGTACATCCCGATAGCATTTATCATCGTTGCGACGTGGTTTGTCTACAATACGATAGTACAGCAAACGGCAGACTCTATGGTGGGGTTATTCCTGCTGCTCGCGGGACTCCCGTTCTATCTTTACTGGAGCAGTCAAATCAAGAAATCGAAGCGCAAGTATAGACCTTCAAAGTGTGGCCTCTGCATTGAAATACAGAAGGGCGATGAAACCTCATCGCCTTTCTTATTTCTGCTACACCGCCCGAATTCTAGAAATCCTCCGCAAGCGAAACATAGAATATGGGAACAGAGAATGTTTGTCCGTTGAACGCCCATGCCACGTCAAACCTCAGCGGTAATCCGAACAAAATCGTTCGGACACCATACCCCGTCCCCATCAGCAAATCCTGCGCGACATAATTTCCATCAGCGTCCTTCACAAAGAACCGATACGCCTTGTTATCAGTCCATGATGAGCCGACATCAATAAACAATGCGCCGGTAATATTTTGGAGAGCGAGAGGTAAACCGCCGGTAACAAGATAGCGAATCAGCGGAAAACGAAGTTCGTAATTCATCAACGCGTACTTTGTGCCGCTTGCATCGTTGTAGTCAAAGCCGCGCAACGGGAGCGCCGGCGATAAAAATGCATAATCTTCAACGCTGTTAATCGGAATTCCGCCGTTCGCAAATTCACGGTTAATCCATCCGTCCGTCCCGCCGATAAAAAACCTCTGTGGATCCCTCCCCATGCTCAATCCACCCGCCCAACGAATGACGAACGAATAATCTCTCCAAAATTTTTCATACGTACGGTAATCGAGCGTGTATGTTTGAAAATCAACCGAATGGTCCCCCGCGGTAAGCGCCGGGCTGAACATCACGGTAAAATTATAGCGTGTCCCGTTATCCGGAGCAGTAATACCCCACAACGATGTATCGTGAATGTAGCTTATCTCGGGCATGACGAGGTTTTTCTCATCCGTAGGCTGGTCTAACGTGGGGTCGTCGAGATTTTGCCTGGAAATATTCAACCACGCCAGGCTGAAATCGATCCGATTAAATCTATCCAACGGATACGACGCCGACCCGCCGATACCCCATGTTTGAAAACGATACAAGTCGACGTTCCCCAGCTGGTCGTACAGATACAAAAAACGCGCACTGTGGAAACCAATAATCCCGTAGTCAATTTTCCTCGCCAAATAATTGTATGCGAAGACGTAATCGCTGTTCTCCAAATCCAGCATAAGGTTCGTGAGGAAATACAATTTGATGGTCTCCGAGCATGTCGCTGAAAGCAAATTCCGTCGTTCCCTGCACCCCATAGAATGTGCTGTAACCGGCATTGCCGTAAATGATGTCGGGCGAAAAATTGAGCTTGTATTTGTTCACTTTGTAGTTGCCCTGCTCGTCGACATTATCACTTGGTTCAATTTGTTTTCCTGCCGTTTCTGGCTCGGGAGATGGTGATTTTTCTTTGGCCTGTTCGTCAGAGAAAACGTAGTTCTGAAAATCGATGTGCACACGGTCGCCGTAGACCCCTGCAGTGTCTTTTGGCGCAGCGTTAGCCGCCACGCTGGTGGAATCTTTCGCCGCCTGAGCGCCGGAAACGGTCGTTGTTTTCTGCGCTAACCGCATTTTTCGTTTGAAGTATTCCGTCGGCTCAAGCTCCGACACCGCCAATTTCTTGTCGAACGGCGCCTTCATGAGGTAAATGTCGAACCCCGCTTCGTTCAAAGCCGCAAACGAGAGCTTGTTTCCATCCGCAGACAATGAGAGCTGGAATACTCCCGTGATCGAATTGGTAATGGGGCGGTCCGCACCGGTAATAAGATTGCGCTCGTAAATATTCCCGATGCCATTCCGGTCGGAGACATAGAGCATTTTTGTTCCGTCCGGAGATATTACTGGCGACGTTGCATCGCTGCCGGCATAATTAACGATACGCTTCATCTCCAGCGTTTCAATGTTCAGCGAATAAATATCCGATTCGGAAAAATCGTACTTTGCCATTTTGAAATTTGGAGAGACAGCATTAGGGTCTAGATGATCTCTCCTGTCCGAAACAAAGTAGATGGTTTTTCCATCGGGTGCCCAGTGCGGATCGGAATCTGAAAAAATATCGTCGGTGAGATTCGTCAGGTTTTTCGTCGCCAAGTCATAGATATAGATATCAGACTGCTTCGAGTTGTTCCCGACAAACGCGAGTTTGTCCCCTTTTGGCGACCAATCGACGGAAAAGATTCCTTCCAGTTGAAATTGAATTTTTTCCTGATTGCCGGTCGCTGCGTCGACAATGAATATTGCATCGCTCTCGCCGCTCTTCACAGCGAGCGCAATCTTCTTCCCGTCGGGGGACCAGGTAATACCCGGCGTCAGCAAATGCAATTCCTCAAAATTTTTTGTCCGCTGGCCGTCAACGATCTTCGTTATTTTATTGTCGATCGTGGACATGATATACACGTCGAAATAATCGTCGCGGTCGGAGATGAACGCGACTTTGTCCCCCTGCGGGGAAATCGATGGACTTGTATTGTAAAAATCGGACTCTTTCACATGGTTCGTGAGGCGTGTGGCAAAATCAGCCGGGTCTTCCCGTTTCGCAATGTCGGGCCAGTACAGCACTTTCTGTTCTTTCTGCCATCGCTCGTTTAATTCGGAGATACTCAACCCGAGCGCGCTTTTAAACCCAAGCTCGATACTCCGCGACCCTTTGATTCGATTCAAAATTTCGGCAATCTTTTGTTCGCCGTACTTATTTGCGATATAATACCAGACCGATTGACCGCCGCGATACGCGAAATAGCCTCCGAGATAGTCGATCGGCGGAAGGTAGGTATGAATCGTTGCATCGCGCATAAACATGTCGGAGTTCGTGTCCCAATGCAGTGATTGATACTCCGCCATCCCTTCGTTGAACCACATCGGCAGTTGTAGGCGGATATTGTTTGAAATAATGGATTGTATTGAGCCCCCATAATACATGTCGTTGAAGACGGCATGGACGAGTTCATGGTGAATAACATGACGGAACATTTTGTAATTTCCTTCGAACGGAACCACCATCCTATTCTTAAAGAGCTCCGTTACACCGCCAATCCCTTCTTCCATGTATTCCGACAGGACATTCGTCTGCTGAAAATCATTGTGCGAATTGTAGACCATAATCGGGATGCGATTATTGATCTCGTATCGAAAGCTTTTGCTGATGAGGGTGTAGGCAGATTCAGCGGCGGCCGCAGTAAAGTTCGCCAGGTATTCGCCGTTATCGCTGAAATATATGTCGAAATGATTCGTTTGGATGTACCACCATTCGAACTTTTTGTACTTCACTTTGTTTTTGCCGAAGACAGCCTCCTGGGCCACCGAAGAGAACACTCCGGCAGTCAATAGGAATCCAATCATCAAAAGGCGCAATCTCATAGAATCCTCAATGAGTATGGGGACGGCTACTTTGCTCTACGTATTCAACGCTTGTATCACTTATTACAACGAATGGCGCTGGCAGAAAATTCCTACCTATGCTTACGTCTCTTTTTCGGCTTGCGAAGGCAGCTCCGGTTCTATGCATGCGAAATCAATTTCCCTGTTTTCAACGTTCACTTTGATTACTTTAACGGCAATGCTGTCGCCAAGACGAAACGTCCGCCCGGTGCGTCTGCCGACGAGTGAATAGTGCTTTTCATCATGTTCATAATAATCATCCCCGATATTGCGGACATGAATCATCCCCTCGACGAGCAAATCATTGATCTCAACATACATTCCGTAATTTGTAACGCCGGAAATCACCCCTTCGAATTCATCGCCGAGATGCTGTTTCATGTACTCGGCCTGCATGACTTTCACCGAGGCGCGTTCGGCTTCCATCGCAACCCGTTCCCGGTCGGAAGACCATTTACAAACGTGCGGAAGCGTCTCGATGAAATGTTTCCGGCGCGCATGCGACATCCCTTTCGAATATTCATCCAGCATTCTGTGCACAACCAGGTCAGGGTAACGGCGGATGGGGGACGTAAAATGCGTATAATAGTCGAACGCTAGGCCGAAGTGTCCGATATTTCTCTCTGAGTAGACCGCTTTTGCCATTGCACGGAGCGAGACCTTGTTGATAACATTCTCTTCCGGAGTGCCTTTCACTTCGTTCAGCAGTTTCTGCAAATCTTTTGACGATACAGAAGCACTAACGTTTAATTTATGCCCGAATTTTTCAACAAAAACCGATAATTCCCTTATTTTTTCGGTGTCCGGTGAATCGTGAATACGATAGACGAACGGCTGAACGTCGGCTTCCTTTTTTTGTTTGCCGATGTGCGAAGCGACCGTCTGATTGGCGAGCAGCATGCATTCTTCCACCAACTGATGGCTTTTCAATCGACTCTTGATCCGAACTTCTACCGGTTTGCCGTGCTCGTCATACCGGAACTTGGCTTCGGGTGAATCGAAATCGATGGCGCCGTTTTTCATCCGCTTCTCTTTTAATAGACTTGCAAGCGACCAGAGCTTCGCCAATGATTCCGCGTGTTCCCCTTTTCCCGTGTTGAGAATATCCTCCACCTCCTCGTACGTGAATCGCCTTTTCGAGTTGATAACGCTCCGAACAATTTCATAATTTTTAATCTTCCCTTTTTCGGTGATGTCCATGATGCAGGAATACGCAAGCCGATCGACGTTGGGCTTAAGACTGCAAAGGTCGTTGGAAAGTTTTTCCGGCAGCATCGGCACGACTTGATTGGCAAGATAGACACTGGTTCCTCTGTTGAACGCTTCGGCATCGAGTACTGTGCCTTCTTTTACGTATGCACTGACATCGGCAATATGAACTCCAAGCCGGACGGTGCTGTTGTCCAGCGCTTCAATGGAAACAGCATCGTCGAAGTCTTTCGCATCGTCGGGGTCGATGGTAAAGCAGGCAAGTGCGCGAAAATCGCGCCGGAGCTTAATTTCTTCCGGAGAAATCGTTTCGGGAATATTCTCTGACGTATGATTCAACATCGCGCGGGAATGATGTTGGCAAACGGAATGCTTTGATCACCGATGCGACCTCTGCGCTTGAATCGCCCGAGCGGCCGATGATTTCTGCAATTTTCCCTTCCGGGTTCAGCAGTTCATTGTCCCACGATTCAAACGCGACGACGACTTTGTCCCCGGGCTGCGCCCCGTTCAGCGCTTCGCGCGGCACATAGATATCACGGGGAATTTTTCGGTCATCAACAACGACAAAAAAGAAATTCTTGCTCTGTTCAAGCGTTCCGACAAATTCATCATGCGCGCGCGACACAACGGCGACGATTTCTCCCTCGGTTCTTTCTTCACTCCCCTTTTTCTCGCGGTGAGACGCAAACGGCGCAACTTCAACCGTATCACCGTCAAGGGCTGTACCAAGTGATTTTGGCCCGATGTACACCTCCCCAAAATCTGAGCCGGCAACGGCGACGTAACCGTAGCCCTGCTTGCTCATCGAAAGCACTCCCTTGATGCCCTGTCCCAAAGACTTACGCGAGTAGCCTTTCCCTCGGGCATGAGATAAAACTTTTCGATCCACCATGTTGTGAAGCACTTCCCTCAGCGCCTGGAATTCTTCTTCGTCCCGTATACTCAACCGCCGCGCCACTTGACGCGATTTGAACGGCTCGTGTGGGTGTGCGTCAAAAAAATCGACGACTCGCTGCTCCAAATTATTTTTCATTATTCTCTCTGTCCCCTCGGATTAAAAAGCAAATTTATAGTATACGCGTGCTCCGTCTGTCGGGCGGCGAAAATCGATCGTTTCCAGCGGGTCGCTTTTCCGATCGACTTCGAACATGAAATTTCGCAGGTTATCATTTTGGATGATAGAACCAAGCGACCACTGAACGCTGACGTTGGCGTTGTTGATATCGCTGAATACTTTTCCTCCAAACGTCCAATACGCATTGCCGACGACACCGCTCAGACGTAGGTCCGGCGATGTACCCGAATATAAAATCTCCACATTACTCAAGGCGGTAAAGTTGTTCGCACGGAGAAAATCCTGCATCATGCCTGAAAGAAGCGTATTGGTGAAGCCGGAAATCAACGATCCTCCGATAGATCCCCCCAACGAATTGGCGATACCTTGCTTATCATTTGAGGTCAAATCGTCGCGAAATTTTCCCGGGCTCCCCGGCGTCGATGTCAGAAGAAACGAAATGGCGTCGGACTCGATGTCGCCGGTGACGTTGCTGTTTCATTGTTGTTGTCGTCGAAGGTCGAGAGGCCGATTTTTATTTTGGGGTCGTACCGTGTCCCGCTGATCGCGAGTGAGACGACAACTTTTTCAGTTGCCGGAACCGTCGTTTCCTTTTGTGCGGCTGTTTCCGCCTTTAAGTGGCTTCCGGTATAAGTGGCGGTAATATCCAATTCCGGATTATCGGGCTTCCCCGTGAACTTCAGCGTTCCCGAGGCATCGAATTGCTTATAGAATTTGTAATTAGACTTGTCCGACACGGTGATCGTTCCTGTGAGCCGGACATTGTTTTTTTCCTTGCTCAATTCCAGCTTTCCGTTTAAATCCGCAAACAGCTCTTCATTCGTGGCCGCATTGAAGATCATCCGTATTTGCACGATACCCTGCGTCTGGATCGTCAGGTTATATCCAAGTCCGTCCAGGAACGAAGGCTCGTTTGAGGTTCGCACGTCTTTCTTCGAACCCAAGAAAGCGTAAAGGCGCGAACCGAGAAGAGTGTCCAGAGACGGTTTCGAAGTATCGTCGACACTGACAACGTTGACGTACCGTGCGGAAACCAGGTTTGCCGACTCATGCGTTGACGGAAAGGTCAACGATGCCTGCTTTATATACATGGCTCCCGTAACGCGCGAACTGGCAGAAGTTCCCTCAAACGACAGCCCCTCGTCTCCCGTGGAAGCGATCAGATCGCCGTAGACTCCCTGATCGCTATTGCGCGACGCTTCTTGAAGCACTTTTAATTCGCCTTTCGCCTGTAAATGGTATTCATCCGGAATGAACCCGCGAAACATGATGTAGCCGCCAAGATCTATTTTGCCGGAGGGATAGTTTTCACTCAAATTTTTCGCAGCAAAGGTAGTGAAGGACATTTTGTTCCCTTGAAAATCAATCTTTCCGGCGGCATGGTATTTCATATTGTTCATCGGAAACAAAAATTTTGCATTCCGTAACTCCATGCCTCCGTCGAACAGCGGGGATTCCAGCGACCCGGTACAGTGAATGGCACCCTCCAACGTCCCTTCCATTTCGTCAAGCTGTTCGATGAAAGGATCGACGACGCTGATGTCGAAATTTTGCGCCTTCAAATATATGTCCATACCGGCGAGAGAAAAACGGTTATCGACAGACACGAACGCAAGGTCCATCGGAATAGAGCCGGTGCAGAGAAGCTCAAAATTATTGTGCGCCTCCGGCGCTTTGGAAAGTTGGACGGTACAGTCAGCAATCTTATTTTCATAGTGCAACGAGCTGTTCACAAACCCGAATTCCGTCCCGCGGTAGGCAAAATCTGAAATTCCAAGTTCACAGGTAAGTATCGGATTCTGCATCGTACCTTTCACCAGGCCCCTCGCGTTCACCGTCCCGCCAAATGCGATGGCGTTTGACTTGAAGTTCTGAGACTTTCCAAAATGATAGATATTTGACAAAGCGAAATTCTGAAGCCGGACAAACGCAGCAATCTCACCGGCGTAGCCGATAGAGCCGGCGAACATGAGCTGTTCGTCCTGATGGATAAATGCCGTCGAGTCAATGGAAATACCGGATCCGCTCATTCGAGCCGAGAATTGCCGGGCGTTATCGAGTTCGTACCCCTGATAGCTGAACGAAAACGTGTCAAAGGTCAGTTCGTATTCGTCGGGAGCCACATGTGCCCGCCCCTCGATGCCGAGTTTGATTGTGCTGTCTACCTCGCATTGCACCGAATATTCGGCGTGCCGATCATGGAGGCTGAAATCGACCGACGCGTTTCGAAAATAGGACTCACCCGTGAAGACATTGGATGCGTTCGCCCGGACATGCACTGCCGGACTGTTTGCAGGGGCAAGAAGGTTATCCCGCGCCATATTCTGAACGTTGTATTCCACAGACCCGTTTTCAATAATAAGATAACTGTTGTTCATGGAATATTTTGCCGACGTCAATTGAGACTGAGCCTTCAGCGGAAAGCGTATCGGCGTTGCCGTGGAGCAACCCTCCGACATCGCCGACTGCGTTAAACATATTCATCCCGAAAAAAATTGCCAACGGCTCTAAATTTCTTACGTGTATTGAATATTGAATATTATTTTGTGGAGACGGTGTCCTGCCGGCTCTTGTATCTTCATCGGTGTTCACACTCTCCGCCGCATCGACAAATGAAGAGTCAAAAATGGCGCGTTGTTTATAGTCCGCCCGTCGAACCCCCGCAATATGCGATTTCACCATTTCGATAACGCCGGCATACGTGAAGTTGCCCGTCAGCGATACA
This sequence comes from uncultured Bacteroidota bacterium, assembly GCA_963843065.1. Classification (GTDB taxonomy): domain Bacteria; phylum Bacteroidota; class Ignavibacteria; order UBA10030; family UBA8401; genus JAGVPT01. The sequence goes on along the minus strand of CAWJKX010000047.1, from coordinate 5,373 downwards.
TCGGCGATCGGTGAGATGAGACCGATTGTTTTATTCCCGAGGGAATCGATGTCAACATGGAGCTCGGCCCGCGCGCTGTCAAAAGTGTACGTTTCAAACCGAGAGCCTGAAAACCCGACACGCAGGCCACCGTTCATCTCTTCACGAAGAAAGTCTTTTCCGTTTGCATGTAAAGAGAAGGAACAGTCCGACGCATAATGGTCATCATTAAAGATCGTCGCAAAATCGAAATGAGAAAATGTCCCGTCGAATGAGTATGAAGGCGCTCCCGCGGAATTGTAATCCAACGCCGATTGAAGGGCGACATCCCCTTTGGGAAACTGAAGTTTCGCGGAACACGAAATTTTCTTATTCGCAGCAACAATATCTGTTCGGAGATGGGATACGGAGATATCATTGAACGATGATGAGTCGACGGTAATCGAAGCTTTAGAATTCAGTTCGTCAATCGCAGTTCCTTCTCCTTCTATCATCCCCGAAAAATCCAGGTGGGAACGAAGAGACGGCGTTGAAAAAAAATTCCCCAGATTCACACCAGTGCCGCCGAACGCCGCCTTGTATTTCATCGTTTTACCGGTAAGGTCCAGGCCACCGTTCACCGAAACGCTTCCTGCCGCCATTGAAGCATTAGCCGTAACTTCGAAATCAAGCGGCTTGCCGACGTAATGAAAGTCGAGGGCGATCTCCCCTGCACCACTAAAGTCTGGAATGTGAAAAAACGGGAGAAGTTGAGGAACGTCGGAAGGATGGATAGTTGTTCCTTTCGATTCGATGTTCAATGTCAGGTCGGCGGGATGATGAAGATTGGCGACACTCCCTTCGAGATTGATTATTGAACGGTTGAAATTCGCATGGAGCTTTTTCACCTTCAGGTTGCCGAATTCGCCTTCTGTCCTGCATTCCAATTGAACCGATCCACGAAGAAAATTGAGAGAAGGCAGAAATCGCTGCAGGTCTTCAGCGGCGACGGTGCTCGGCGACAAGGAACATTCTACCGGCATAAATTGGAGCGCGGCGATGTCATTAATTTTGAGCGCATCCACGGAAGAGATTTTCGCCGAAAATTCGACGCGGGAGTGGGGCGTTACAATAAGAAGGTTCTTGGCTTCAGACAGCGTCGTGGAATGGCGGAGATCTCCGGACAAATGTGTGAGGGTAAAACCTTCGCGTGAAGCGGCAAAAGAGATATTCTTAATTGAGGCGCTTTGCTGCTGCTCTGAAATTGTTGCCGACAATTCGACGTTGAGCTTGTCAATGTCGAGGTTTGAAAAATTGAACGTCCGCCCGGTGATTGAATCGGGGAGTTCATGGCCGAATTGAGAGGTTGAGTCGATCAGCCGAAAATGTCCGTTGTTGATACGCAGGCTTTTCACCACAACAACCCAAGACGATGGAAGAGAATCCGGTTCTGATTTCTTTTTTGCAAGCCGGTCGACATTCCATGTACCGTCGGCAAAACGGATGAGCGAAACTGACGGATTTTCAATCTCCACTCCTCCAAGCGCAATATGTTTATTCCAGAGCGGAAACGGGTCGTACCGAACGACGGCCCTGCTCGCTTCAAGAAACGGCGCGTTGTTGACATAAATCGCGATCGTGTCGATGGAAATGCCGGTGAAAAGATTTCCTTTTATCTCACCAATAAACACCGATGCATTAAGGTTTGCGTCCACCATCTTATAGATCGTCGACCGAAGAGTCTGCCTAAAGAGAGTCGTCTGAGTAAAGCCCATCGACGCAAACAAAATGACCAAGACGGAAAGACAGACGTACGTCAATGTTTTCCGAGAAAAGCCCATCGCTGCAAACAAAATGACAAATGCTGAGAGGCAGACGTATGTCAATATAGTCTGAGTAAAGCCCATCGTCGCAAACAGAACGGCCAGAACGCAGAGGCAGACGTATGTCAATATTTTCGAGGCTTTGCGGAGCATCTATTCTTTTTCTTGACCGACGTACAACTCCTTGATCCTTTCGATAACCAGAGTTGTCGAGTGCCGGGGAACAAATGGAATCGTGAGAACTTTTCCACCCGAACGCTCGACGACATCTTTTCCTACCACATCCTCCACTTTCCAGTCGGCGCCTTTAACAAGAACGTCTGGTATCAGGGCGCTGATGGTATCATACGGCGTCTCCTGCTCGAAGATGCAAACAGCATCGACAGGAACCAGCTGCGATACGAGATATGCCCGGTCGTTTTGATCAACGACGGGGCGGCGCGGGCCTTTAATCTTTTTCACGGAGGCATCGCTGTTTATGCCCACGATCAACTCATCGCCCAGAGATTTTGCGGCAGCGAGGTACTCGACATGTCCACGGTGCAAAATATCAAATACACCGTTCGTAAAGACAACCTTCTTTCGGTTTGTCTTCCAACGAAGACGCACCTCAATTAATTCAGAAAGTGAGAATACTTTTCCCATGACGATACCGATAGTTTGTTTCGAGCGTTAGGACTGGTAGGAAAGAACCCTCGAGAGTAATGCGTCCGGCATAATGGGGACGATGCCAACTTCTCCGCATACTACGCCGCCGGCAAAATTTGCAAGACTCGCCGATTCGTGAATCGATGCGCCCGAAGATAATGCCATAGTGAGCGTGGCAATAACCGTGTCGCCGGCACCGGAGACATCGGCAACATGTCGTGCCCTGGTCGGCAAATGCAGCAGCGAACCCTGGTTATCCAGCAAACTCATCCCTTGTTCGCCGAGCGTAATGAGGACATTTTCTGCGTTCAGCTTTTTCTTCAATAATCCGATTGCATTGCGCACGCTCTCTTCGGAAGTCAGTTTCACTCCTAACGCCTCTTCAACTTCCTTTCTGTTCGGTTTGAATACCGTAGCATTCTTATACTCGAAGAAATTCTGGAACTTGGGGTCGACGGTTACAATCTTTCCGTGCTCACGGGCCATCTCGATAATCTGATGAATCAACGATGCGACGATAACTCCTTTGTTGTAGTCTTCCAGAATTATGCCATCAAGTGTATCGATGGCACTACGGAGTACAGAGAATATCTGATCCTGCACCGAGGACGAAATATCGCGCTTTTGCTCGTTATCTATCCGAACGACATGCTGGCTATGGGCGATGACGCGTGTTTTTGTTGTCGTAGGCCGCGATGCATCCTTAACGATCCCGCTTATTGGACATTCTTGCTCGGCAAGAAGTTTTGTCAGCAAGGCACCGTTCGAGTCGTCCCCGACAACGCCAACCAGCAACGGCCATCCTCCAAGGGATTTGACATTGTTTGCCACATTTGCCGCACCGCCAAGCCGCTCGGTTTCCTTCTCCACTTCGACAATAGGGACAGGGGCTTCGGGAGAAATACGGCCAACACTTCCCCAAAGATATTTGTCCAACATGACATCGCCAACAACCGCGATGCGTTTATTTTTGAACTTTGTAAGAAGTTCCTTGAGTCTGTTCTCGGAAAACGTATTCACTCAGCTTATTACGCAAGTATTTGAACCATTGAGAGATAAGAAAATATAGCTATTTGAAAAGCGACAATCAATAAAAAAGGCTGCTATGGTTATCCACAGCAGCCTTTTTCGGCTTAAATTGCGTAAAACGGAAATTACTTCATCAGCAACATTTTCTTTGTAACGACGTAATTTGCGGCTCCGTTAGACTGAGCAACAAGTCTGTAGAAGTAGATGCCGCTGGCAACCGATGAGCCATAGTTGTTTGTTCCGTTCCAGGTCACTTTGTAGTTCCCCGAAACAATGTTACCATTGGTAAGAGTCTTTACCAATTCGCCAAGGATATTGTAGACATTCAACTGAATCGTCGCCGCGCGTGGAATTGAGAATTCAATATTCGTCGACGGGTTGAACGGGTTCGGATAGTTTTGACTCAAGGTATATGTCGAAGGTGTTTTCTGACTAACAACATTGACACCCGTCGGATAGAAGCCGAGAGCCTTCTGAAGAAGGGCCACAGTGTATTTGGCATTATGCATACCACCACTTCCATCACTCGTCACAAAAGCGTACGTATACAGGTTTTGGACAAGATCAGGCCTATTATAAACCGAGACGCTGTCTGCGTGGTTCGAGTCCGTTATCGGTTGGCCAGTAGTAGGGTCAATCGGCAGTTTGGCTTTTAGTTGAGCCAATAACCCGGCGACTTCTGTCTGAACCCCTTCGATAACTCCATTGCGGTCATAATCGTAGCTTGCTTTGATGTCGTCAAATTTTTGAATCTGAGGACCATGGCAAGTCTGGCAAGCATCGACGCGGTCGTGTAAAACGCCCGTACCGGATGTATCCTGCATCGCCAATTGATGGCCGGGGCCGCTAGTGGGCGTGGGCGTGGGGGGCATATGGCACGTGACGCAAGCGTCAGGAACACCGGTATGAGTTGTTAACCCGGTAAGACTGCTATCGCCGTACCTGGTACGTGTTCTGACCCAAAAGCATATCGGTCTGCGGGTTGCCGTGCGGGCCGTAATGGCTTGAAAAGCCGTAGTAAGGAGGAGTTGACGTAACTTTCGTAGCAACATTATTTCGTGACCGATGGCAATTCATGCAAAGCTGACCTAGTCCGCCTACACTTGCCGGAACATGGTATCCGTTTCTAAGGGTATCAACGCTAACAGTCCTTAACTGATTTGGATTTGTTGCACCCATCGGATCATGACAAACCGCACAAGTAATTGGATAACTAGCGTCGGTGGCCGCGTTCCAATTTACATCCGTAGCAGGTTTGCCGTCTTTAACCCACTTCACGAATGCGGCGCCGCTATGGCAGGGGAAGCAACTCGTCGATGTAGCATCTGTCCCTGCAAGGGGCATTGTTGCATGATCAGATAGAGCCCAAAGGGTTCCAGACACATGGTGGGGAGGCGCATCATGGCACGACTGGCAAACGCCTGCATCGAGCGAGAGGCCGATTTTGGTCGGATCGCCGTCGTTACCCGCTCCAGGACCATGGCAGCTTTCGCAGCCTATGCTTGACAATGGAACAAGCGCCGAATAATTCGTCACCATGTTCTTATAGATCGACGAATCACCGTTGTTAATTAAATAGCTGCTTCCGGATTTCGCTTTCCCTTTGAATGCCGTAGTATCCCATCCGAGAGAATGAGAGAGATATCCAAAATTTCCGTTATTCGCTGTAACATCATAGCCCGTCGTATGGCATTTCCAGCAGCTCGTTGAATACTCACCCTGCCCGTAGGCATTGACTTCCAGTTCCCCCATAATCCCTTGCTTGTAAATAAACGAATGAGCTGTAGTTTGCCATGGCGCTACAGCGGCTGGAAAGGTGCCGTCAGGACCGCTAACTGGGTAACTATGGCATGATGCACATGAGAAAGACCCGCCTACTGATCCTATGTAGGTGCTAACCCAGAACGTGTCTTGG
>CAWJKX010000046.1:0-39212 GCA_963843065.1 uncultured Bacteroidota bacterium | reverse complement strand
ACTGTTGACCTACTGGTGCCGTTGCGTATTGCTGCACAGACCGAGCCGGGCGATGAGATCATTTGCGAACAGGACGCTCATATTTTCAACTACGAAACTGCCGCCCCGTCTCTTATCTCATCGGTCCAGGTCAAAACACTGCCCGGATTGAGAGGCGTCATCCGTGCTGAACAGCTGACCGCAGCGATGAGGCCGAAGGTGTATTATATGCCGCGGTCGAGAATGATTAGTCTGGAAAATACGCATAATCGATCCGGCGGCACAATCTATCCTCTCGGTGAGATTGAAAAAATTTCTGCGTTTGCCCGATCTCATGAAATGCTGATGCATCTCGATGGCGCGCGATTATGGAATGCCTGGGTTGCAACAGGAATCCATCCAAAAGAATATGCACAGCATTTCGATTCTGTCTCGGTCTGTTTTTCAAAGGGCCTCGGAGCGCCCGTCGGTTCGGCGGTGGTCGGGTCGGCGGCAATGATCGAACGGGTTCATAAATGGCGTAAGGTATTCGGCGGAGGAATGCGCCAGGCAGGCATTATCGCCGCCGGGGCGTTGTATGCACTCGAGCACAACGTCGAGCGGTTGAAGGAGGACCATGAGAAAGCGAAATACTTTGCAGAAAAAATATCCAAGCTGCCGAAACTTTCTCTCGACATGGAAGCCGTTCAAACAAACATCGTCATCATCAATACTGAAAATACAAAAAGACTGCCCGATGACATCATCACTGCACTGAAATCGAAAGGACTGCTTGTTTCGCTCGGCTCGTACAACAGTATCCGGGCTGTGATGCATCTTGACGTGTCGATGGAACACGTCAAACAAGCAGCAGACATTTTCACGACATTGTTGCGCTAAGAATGGACAAACACGTATTTCAACACAAGACTGTAGTCAAGGTCAGGAACTATGAGATCGACTGGCAGGGAATCGTTCACAATGCGATCTACCTTCACTATTTCGAGGTTGGCAGAATAGAATATCTGAACGCGATCGGCGCGAAAGTGGACATCAACGCCATCAATAACGAATCGAAGGTCGTTCTTGCCCGGAATGAGATCGATTACCGTTCGCCGGCGCGCTACGGAGATACCATCAACGTCTATTCCAGGATATCCGCCGTCAAGAACACAAGCTTTATTTTTGAGGGATTACTGGAACGGAGCTCGAACGGGGAAATCATTGCTGAAAATGTCGCCGTTCATGTTTGGCTGAATCACACAACAAATCTTCCTACGCCTGTTCCCGATGATTTTCGTAAACTCGTCCGGCGGTTTGAAGGAGAACATTGTGTTATTCAGCGGCCGGCAATTATTGTTTGATAGGGTATGACTACTTTTGAAGAGTTCAAAAAACTATCGCGCGGCGGAAATATCATTCCGATCTATGAGGAATTGATAGCCGATACTGAAACGCCTGTTTCGGTCTATCTTAAACTCAAAGATGAAAGTCCATACTCGTTTTTACTGGAGAGCGTCGAGGGGGGTGAAAAAATCGGCCGTTACACGTTTCTCGGTTACAATCCGTTTATGGTGTTCGAAATCCGGGGCAAGTCGTTCACAATCAAACCGCGTCATCCCGATGTGCAAGTGCTTCCAACGCTTGTGGATGCCTCCATGGAACCCCTTGTTGCGTTAAAGAGAATACTCGCGCATTGCAAAACGGTACCGGTCGCCGGATTACCTCGTTTTACGGGAGGCGCAGTCGGATATTTTGGATATGAAACAATTCAACTCTTAGAGAACATTCCTTCCGCAAAATTAGACACTCTCGGATTCAATGACGCAACTTTGATGTTCTTTGATACGCTTCTCGTTTTCGATGTCGTAAAACGAAATGTGTCTGCAGTTGCAAACGCGTACATTCCTGCTGGAGCAACCGAGGGACAATTATTAGAAGAATACAATAAAGCCGTTATAGAAATCAAGAGGCTGAAAAAAATCCTGCAAAAAAGTGTTCCGTACACTGTACATCATGCAGGGTCAATCGGCGAATTGCAATACGCGATGAGCAAAAATGATTTTCTTTCAAACGTCGAAAAGGCAAAGAAATTTATTGTTGAAGGGGATATTTTCCAGGTCGTTCTTTCGCAACAAATGAAAATGGAGTATACCGGCGAGCCGTTCGACGCGTACCGCATGCTGCGGATCGTCAACCCGTCGCCCTATCTCTATTTTCTGAGAATGGAGAGCATGTGCATTATCGGATCTTCCCCCGAACTCTTGGTGCGCCTTGACAACGGAATTGTAGAAACACGCCCAATCGCAGGGACACGACGGCGCGGCACATCGGCGGAAGAAGATGCCCGGTTGGAAAAAGAACTATTAGCGGACGAAAAAGAGTGTGCGGAACATCTCATGCTCGTTGACCTCGGGCGAAACGACATCGGACGCATCAGCGAATACGGAAGCGTCGAGGTTACACAATTCATGGCGATCGAAAAATATTCGCATGTCATGCACATCGTCTCGAACGTCCGCGGGAAACTGCGCAAAGGCATGTCCGCTGTCGATGCTCTCTTTTCTTGTTTCCCCGCAGGGACTCTCAGCGGCGCTCCGAAAATTCGGGCGATGGAAATAATTGCGGAACTCGAACAGAATAAGCGCGGCGTGTACGGAGGTGCCGTCGGCTATTTGGATTTCTCCGGCAACCTTGATTCGTGTATCGCTATCCGGACAATCGTTGTGAATGATGGAGTCGCCTATTTCCAGGCCGGCGGCGGAATTGTCCATGATTCCGTTCCCGAAAAGGAATTTCAAGAATCATTGGATAAAGTTGCCGCAACTGTGAACGCAGTGCAGAAATTACGGAAGGCAGACGAATAACACATGATTCTGATCATTGACAATTACGATTCGTTTACTTTCAACCTCGTTCAGTACCTTGGCGAGCTCGGCGTTGAAATCCGTGTTGCCCGCAATGACGCGCTCACGATCTCGGATATTGAAAAAATGGCCCCGGAGGGCATCGTGATTTCCCCCGGACCATGCACCCCGAACGAAGCCGGCATCTCGGTCGAACTCATTAAGAAATTTCACAAGACCATTCCAATTCTCGGCGTTTGCCTCGGGCATCAGGCCATCGGCCAGGCTTTCGGCGGGGAGATCGTGAAAGCGCCGACAGTGGTCCATGGAAAAGTGTCGACGATTAATCATACCGGAAAAGGAATTTTTCAGCACGTTCCGGATAAATTTTCCGCCGCTCGGTACCATTCGCTTGTCATTAAGAAGGCGAGTGCCCCTAAAGAATTGGAAATCACTGCGTGGACGGATGATAATATCATCATGGGCGTGAAGCATATTAATTCCCCGACGTTCGGAGTACAATTCCATCCAGAATCTATCGCAACACAGTACGGGAAGATTATTCTGGAAAACTTCGTACAGCGCCGTTATTAATTCAGTTAAAACCCGAAAAAGGAACTTAGCTATGGCATCAATAAGGACAGAACATGATATCGCTCAGGATAAACAACTTGATCAACTTGTTCGTACACAAGAGGACGTGTGGCGAGTTTTCCGAATAATGGCAGAATTTGTAGAAGGCTTCCAAACATTCTCTCGTGTCGGCCCTTGCATTACCATTTTTGGTTCCGCTCGAACGAAGCCGGGTTCACGTTACTATGAGATGACGACAGAAGTTGCAAAGGAATTTGTCAAAATCGGGTACGGCGTTATTTCCGGAGGCGGTCCGGGTATCATGGAAGCCGCAAATAAAGGAGCCAAAGAGGCGGGAGGCGTTTCAGTAGGCATTAATATCGATTTACCGTTTGAGCAAAGTGCGAATCCATACATTGACAAAGATAAATTGACAACGTTTCGCCACTTTTACGTCCGCAAGGTGATGTTCGTCAAATACGCCCAGGCGTTTATCGTGATGCCGGGAGGATTCGGGACACTCGATGAAATGTTCGAATCCATTACGCTGGTCCAAACAAAAAAGGTCAGCAGGTTTCCCATCGTTCTTATGGGGAAAGAATACTGGAGCGGATTGTTCGATTGGGTGAAAACGAAAATGCTCGCCGAAGGAAATATTTCAAAAGAAGACTTAGACTTATTTTCGATGACCGATGACCCTAAAGTCTCTGCGCAAATCGTAGCTGATTTTTACAAAGGGACGGAGCACGCACCAAACTTTTAGAGATTGAGATGGAAAAAGCAAAAGTCGCCGACATACTAGACCAAATTGGAACTCTGCTTGAATTAAAAGGAGAGAATCCGTTTAAATGCCGTGCATACCATAACGCTGCCCGTGCGATTGAAGGAACGACGGTCGATCTGGATACGCTTGTCCGCTCGGGAGATATTCGGAGCATTAAAGGAATCGGCGAGGCAATTGCAGAAAAAATTACAGAGCTTGTTACGACAGAAAAGTCAATCTATTATGAAGAAATGAAAGCTTCGCTCCCCGAAGGATTGACGGCGATGCTGCGCATTTCAGGTGTCGGGCCGAAAAAAGTCAAACTCCTGTATGAAAAGCTGAAAATAAAATCCGTTGAAGAGCTTGAAGCAGCGTGCAAAGCCGGAAAGCTCGAGAAGGTAGAGGGTTTCGGGAAAAAGACGGAAGAAAATATATTGGCGGGGATCGCTGCGTTGAGGAAACACAACTCCAAATTTTTGTACTCCGTAGCGGAAAAAGATGCACAAAACATTTATGGCGCAATCCTGAAACAAAAGGGGATTATTCGCGCAGAAATTGCCGGGAGCTTGAGGCGGAAAAAAGAAATCATTGGAGATATCGATATCGTTGCCAGTGCAAAAGCTCCGGCGGTCCCCGGAATCATGAAGGCGTTTACTTCTCATGCCGAGGTCGAACGCGTCACCGGACAAGGCGAAACAAAATCGAGCGTCGTCCTGAAATCCGGGATCAATTGCGACCTGCGCGTTGTCAATGATTCTGAATTCCCTTTTGCTCTGAATTATTTTACCGGCAGCAAAGACCATAATGTCCGCCTGCGGACAATCGCAAAAAAATTCGACCTTAGTTTGAACGAGTATGGCTTCTCGAAATTTGGGTCGGAAGAAAAAAGGGGAAAAGCGAAAAAAACGGTACCGTGCAAAACCGAGCAGGACATCTATAACGCACTCGGGCTTGAATATACGCCGCCGGAACTGCGCGAAGATTTCGGGGAAATTGAAGCTGCAGAAAAGAACAAACTTCCTCATCTTGTTTCCGAAAATGACATCCGTGGAACGTTCCATTGCCATACAAATTACAGCGATGGGATCAACACACTCGTGGAGATGGCAGAGGCCGCTCAGAAATTAGGATGGGAGTATCTCGGCATTGCGGACCACAGCAAAATTGCCGTCTATGCCAACGGTTTGACTGAAGACCGCGTAAAAAAGCAGCAAAAAGAAATTAATATGTTGAATCAAAAATGGCCGAACTTCCGTATCTTTAGTGGAACGGAAGTCGATATCCTGCCGACCGGCGCACTCGACTTCAGCGACAAAATTCTTTCGACGTTCGATTACGTCGTCGCTTCCGTGCACAGCAGTTTCAAAATGACGGAAGCCGAGATGACGAAACGAATTTTGAAGGCGATACAGAACAAATATGTGACAGTCCTGGGCCACCCGACGGGGCGATTGCTGCTGCAGCGCGACGGTTATCCGTTAAACCAAACGGCAATCATCGATGCTGCGGCGGAGTATGGAAAGTGTATTGAAATCAACGCGCATCCCTCCCGATTGGACCTAGACTGGCGGATGTGCAAGTATGCGAAAGAGAAGGGCGTCAAAATATCGATCAATCCTGACGCACATGTTGCCGATGGATTGCACGACGTAACGGTACGGCGTCGGAATTGCCCGAAAGGGTTGGCTGGAGAAAAATGACGTCCTCAACACGATGGACTTGCACCATGTCCAAAAATATTTTGCATCTATCAAACGGTAATCTGTAAAGGAGCAACACATGAGCGCTCAACGACGGCCGTATCTCGGCGCACTAATTCTTATCACGCTCGGAGTCCTCTTTCTGCTTGACAATCTTGGCATAGCAGATTTCGGCACTGTAATGTCTACCTATTGGCCCCTTATTCTCATCCTTATCGGTATACGGATTTTTTTCCGGTATGGCCGGAGTTCGACTCAATCCTCGTCATCCGCCTCCGTGAACACCGGGGCGTCGCAGGAATCGAACGCCTCGGCGATTAACAATTCAAATGTCTTTGGCGATGTCGACCTCAAGATTAGTTCGAAGGATTTCCGCGGCGGCTCGATTTCAAATACGTTCGGGGACATGAATATTGACCTTTCGGAAATTGCGTTAGCGGAAGGCGAACAACTTCTTAAATTGAACGGAGTTTTCGGCGACCTGCATGTGTTAGTGCCGAAGGATATCGAGATCGCCGTGACCACTCATTCGGTTTTTGGCGATGTGAGAGTCCTGGGAAATATGAAAAGCGGGTTCGGTCAGGACATTTCTTATTCATCTCCAAATTATTCCGCTGCATCCAAGAAACTTCGTATTGTTTCGCACCAGGTATTCGGTGATGTGAAGGTATGGTAGCCGGTTTAAGGCCGGCAATGCAGCGATGAACTTTGTGCGACTGGAACAGCCACGACACACGGAATAATCGCTTTTCGATGAAACAAATGTCAGTCTTCACAGCGGCAAGCCGAAGAAGCGAAATGCCTAGTTCTTGTCACTTGGCGCCTGGTCCGAAAAAAAGAACTTCTATTCTTACTTTACACACGTTTAAACGGGACATCAGCAATGAGTCTATTTAGCGAACTTGGAATTCCGTCGAGAAAGATTTCCTACTGCGTAGTGCACCAAACAAGCCCGGCAGCGGACTTGACCGATTCTCAAAAAGGGCTCAGTGAATCCTTGGGGAAGGTGAAGTATCACGAGGAATTGAAAGCCTCTCTTCTCAATACTCTTGCGGAGGCAGCTGCGATCCGCGATGCGTTTCAATCGTCGATCGTTGAGGCACGAAACAAATCTGCGCAGGTTGCACAAGGAAGCCTAAACCAATATCTGTCGACTCCGATCAAATCCGACAACGCCGATGTACGGAGAATTATCAAGGAGAGCCTCGAAAAATATTCCGACCAAATCCTTCCAACTGTCAATATTGGAATCGACGCTGCATGGACATCCCACATTCTCCCTGATGCACAAATTGTCAACTCGCAAACAAAATTGTCCGTCCTTGTACGAAGGATGCTTTCAGAAGGAAAACGGAGTTTGAAGCGCTTAGGCTTTACCCGGGGAAAGACACCCTCGAATATTTTCGAAAGTGTATATCTTCTGGAAACGGGAATTAACCTCGACGTGCTGGAGTTTATCTTCCGCAAAAGCATCGCTGCGGGAGATATCTGGCAGTTTGCCGAAAACACTTGGACCGGAATATATAACGTACTCTCGACTGTCGGAACAACGGAACAAAGGGGAAATCCATGGGAGGCCGCTCTGTACCCTCAAACGGCGGGAATCAGAGGGGCGGAGTTTATTGCAGAATTGGAAAAGATATTTGAGAGGTTATCAAAAGAATTTAATCTCCACCAATTATCGTTGTGGCAGAATAAATTCCCATTTCGCGAAGACAATAATTTTACGGTTCGCATTATGATGATACCGGATCAAAAATTACTTTTTGAAATTATCAAGTGGCTTGGATCGTTAGAAAATGAAAACATAAAGAAAGCGCTGACGGCAGATGCTGCCCTTATCATGAAGGAGATTATCTGAGAGGCATGGAAAGGAATTGGCAGGGAGATGAATCAAAACTAAGAAAAGCTAAGCGCGCGAAAAAGATAGAATCATTACTTCAACAACAGTATCCTTCCGCTTCTGTTACACTCCGTCATGCTAACCCTCTTCAACTTTTAATTTCTGTGATCCTTTCTGCCCAATGCACGGATGCGCGGGTCAATATAGTGACACCGTCCCTTTTCAAAAAATATCGGACAGCTGCCGCTTTCGCTCACGCCAATCTTTCCGAGCTTGAACACGAGATCCATTCGACAGGATTCTATCGCAATAAGGCAAAGAATATTACCAACTGCTGCAGGGTGCTTGCCGAAAAATATGAAGGAAAAGTTCCGTCGTCAATGGATGAACTCATTCAGCTTCCGGGCGTCGGACGCAAAACCGCAAATTGCGTGCTTAGCGGAGCGTTCAACATTACTTCGGGAATAGTCGTTGACACACACGTTGCACGTTTATCACAACGGCTTGGACTGACCAGAAATTCAGACCCGGAGAAAATCGAATCGGACCTGTGCGAAATAATTGAGTACAGAGATTGGACTCATTTTGGAAATGCGCTCATCCAGCACGGAAGAAAAATATGCAGTGCGCGAAAACCGCAATGCAGTATATGCCCCCTTAATACACTGTGCCCATCGTCGGAGGCCTGAAACGGGGTAGTTTTCAGATTTTTGAGGCATCGTCATAGAGACGAATAACGCATGCTTTGCAGAAATACATGAGTTTCGAATCGCCGATTTCCCTTTCTACAAGCTGTTGCCTTTCAAATTGCTTTTTACAAATTGCGCACGGTTCAATATTGTTCTGAAGCGTGGGCTTGGTCGATCTCATGATGAATCCGTAGCCATAAAATATTATAGCGATGAGCATCAAAAGAAAAAAAAACGCCAAAATTGATAATGTCATAGAAAATTCCTTTAATGAATTGATAAAAGGTAGTAACAACTCCCCCGAAAATCAAAGAAGAAAGGCTGGTTGAATGGACCGATCCAGTACTCTTGCACTGTTATACGAATATACAAAAAGTGAAAGCCTGCGGAAGCATGCATTAGCAGTTGAAACTGCGATGCGTGCCTACGCAAAGAAGTTCTCTGCCGATGAAGAAGCATGGGGAATCACAGGGCTGATTCACGATTTCGATTACGAAATGTACCCTCAGGCACCGGACCATCCGGTGAAAGGCTCGGAAATCCTGAAGGCGAAAGGATATTCCGACGAAATCCGCACCGCAATACTCGGACACGCCTCGTATTCAGGAGTCTCGAGAGAATCGCTTATGGCGAAAGCGTTGTTTGCCTGCGATGAATTATGCGGTTTCATCGTCGCGTGTACCTTGGTGCGGCCGAATAAAAAAATCGAAGGCCTTGAAGTCGGCTCGGTCAAGAAAAAATTGAAAGACAAAGCGTTCGCACGAAGCGTCAACAGGGAAGAGATCGTTCAAAGCGCGGCAGAACTTGGCGTTCCGCTGGAGGAACACATTCAGTTCGTCATCGATGCTTTAAAGGCGAATGCGTCCGGACTCGGGTTGTGACCGGCTCGAACCTTCCTGATGCAATTTGTGTTATACCGTAAAACAATACATTTCTCAAAAAGTCTATTACACCTTTGCATGCGATAGAGACAATATTACGCCCGTCGGTGCACCCTACAACGTTATTGGAGATGGTGGGCAACACTCCGCTGGTCAAAATGAACCGCATCGGGTCAGAATTTGAGCGCATCGAGATTTACGGGAAGGCCGAATGGTATAATCCCAGCGGTTCCGTCAAAGACCGTGCTGCCCTCAACATGATACGCCAGGGAGAAGTGTCGGGTCTGCTCACGCATGAGAAAACAATTCTCGACGCGACAAGCGGGAATACGGGCATCGCATTGGCGATGTTCGGAGCCGCGCTCGGTTACCGGGTACACATTTATATGCCGTCAAATGCATCCGATGAGAGAAAAAAATTGATCGCCGCATTTGGAGCAGATCTCACTCTCACGAGTCCGTTGGAAGGCACCGACGGTGCACAACGAGAAGTCAAAAAAATAGTAAGTGAGAATCCGGGGAAGTACTTTTATTCCGACCAGTACAACAACGCGGCAAACTGGGAAGCCCACTACAATGGAACAGCGGAAGAAATTATCCGCCAGACAAACGGCACAGTCACTCATTTTGTCGCGGGATTGGGAACAAGCGGTACTTTTGTCGGAACGTCCCGGCGGCTGAAGGAATTTCGAGGCGAGATTCAGTGCATTTCGGTGCAGCCCGATTCGCCGCTCCACGGCGTCGAAGGGCTCAAACATATGCAATCGGCAATCGTCCCCGGGATTTATGACCCGTCGATCGCCGATGACGCTGTCGAGATTTCAACTGAAGAATCACACGCGATGATGAAAAGACTGGCCAGAGAAGAGGGATTATTTCTTGGAATCTCCTCCGGCGCGAATCTTGCGGCTGCGTTGAAAATTGCCAAGACGATTTCCACGGGTGTTGTCGTCACTGTGCTTTGCGACGACGGTTCGAGGTACTTGAGCGAACATATATGGGAAGAGCATGCTTAAGCTTTCGAAAGACGTATTCGAATCAATCCGAAAACATGGCGAACAAGCTTTCCCGCATGAATGCTGCGGAGTGCTGTTTGGCCGTACGGACGGCGAACAAAGAGTCGTCGGTGAAGTTTTTATGATTGAGAATCAATTCGAGAAAGCAGAACGGTACCACCGGTTCCTTATTACGCCCGATGACTATAGAGAAGCAGAAAAAGCTGCCCGCGCAAAAAAAGTCGACATTATCGGATTCTATCATTCGCATCCTGATTCACCATCGATTGCCTCGAAATACGACCTTGAGCATGCATTTCCATGGTTCTCGTACGCCATCGTCTCAATCATGAAAAAGAAATATCACGACATCCACTCATGGATTATGGAAGACGACCGGAGCAAATTTAACGAAGAGGACGTTGTCATCGAATGAATCACTACAAGCTGCCCCAAAAGAGCTCGATCGTTCACCCTGAGCAAGTCCCGATGTTTTTTATCGGGACGCGTCGAAGGGCGGGGAATAGAACTTCTATTAATTACTTTTAATCACAAAAGGAACAATAATGTCCGTCCAAATACTAATTCCAACGCCGCTGCGACAGTTTACAAATAATCTTGAGTCCGTCGCTGTTGAAGGACGTTCTGTTGGGGATGCGCTGAAGAATTTGTGTGGCGCGTATTCGCCGCTTCAAAAACATCTCTATTCGGACGATGGAAAACTCCGAAGTTTTGTGAATGTCTATGTCAATGATGAAGACATCCGCTACTTACAAAAAGAATCCACGCCGATTTCGGAAAAGGATATTCTCAGCATCATTCCTTCTATTGCTGGAGGAACTGTTTAAATGGCGAACGTCGAATTGTCGGGAGAAGAGATACGCCGCTACGGCAGGCATTTGATAATGCCGGAAGTCGGAATGGACGGCCAGAAGAAGTTGAAAGCGGCCAGTGTTCTGCTGATCGGCGCAGGCGGACTTGGCTCGCCTCTTGGGCTGTACCTTGCGGCCGCCGGAGTAGGAAGAATCGGCATCGTCGATTTTGACGTCGTCGATTATTCAAATTTACAGCGGCAGGTTCTGCACTCCACAAAAGATGTCGGACGGCCTAAGCTCGCATCGGCAAAAGAACGGCTTGAAGGCATTAATCCATTCGTGAAAATCGAAACTCATGAAATGCTTCTCAGTTCAGAAAATGCATTGGCTTTATTTGCGGAGTACGACATCGTCGTCGATGGAACGGATAATTTTCCGACACGCTACCTTGTTAACGATGCCTGTGTCATTACGGGCAAACCGAACGTCTACGGAAGCATTTTCCGGTTCGAGGGGCAAGTATCTGTTTTTGCGACCGACGACGGCCCATGCTATCGATGCTTGTACCCCGAGCCGCCTCCGCCGGGGCTGGTTCCAAGCTGCGCAGAAGGAGGCGTGCTGGGAATTTTGCCGGGAATTATCGGCACAATTCAAGCGAATGAAACGGTGAAGCTTATTATTGGAAAAGGGGAGCCTTTGATCGGACGGCTGCTGCTCTTCGACGCACTGAAAACGAAATTCAGAGAACTCAAACTTCGGAAGAATCCCGATTGTCCTGTGTGCGGCCAGCATCGCACAATAACGTCGCTTATCGACTATGAAGCATTTTGCGGTGTCCAAGCCGGCTGGGATTCTTTCACAAGGGAAGAGCAATACGAAATCACCGTCGATGAGTTAAAGAAGCGCCTCGACAATAAAGACGACCTTTTCATTCTCGATGTGCGCGAGCCGCAGGAATATCAGATTTGCAACCTCAACGGCTACTTAATTCCATTAAAAGAGCTGCCAAAGCGAATTAACGAGCTGGATACGGCAAAAGAGATTGTCGTCCATTGCAAGGTTGGCGGGAGAAGCCGGCAGGCGGTCGAATTTATGAAGCAATCCGGTTTCCGAAAAGTAAAGAATCTCGGTAGGGGGAATCGACGAGTGGGCAGAAACCATCGACCCGGCCATGCCGCGGTACTAGGCCATTCCCAGTAAATAATTTTGTATTTCACCGCCAAGGCGCCAAAGTTATCAGTATAAAGAACAACAAGACCCTTGTTGCTCTCCGCGCCTTGGCGGAAAAAAAATGCAGAATTATTTAATTGAAACAGACCTACTAATGAAAAATATCAAAAGGTCAGTCATCCATGTTTAAATACTGCAACAGGAATGACTACAAACGCTCGAACCTCGCCTGGAAAAACCGCAAGTACTTCGGTTCATAGACCATTTTCATCCCTTTGATCTTCTCACGCTGCTCGAACACTGTCTCTACCGATTCCGCAGTCACGTCGCAATGCGCCTGCGTGTACACGCGGCGGGGGAACGTGAGGCGCACTAATTCAAGCTTGGGATAGTAGTGGTCGCCGGTTTCCCTTTTGCGCCCTGCTGAAACGATACCGCGCTCCATCGAACGAATACCGGAATCCATATAGAGTTCCGCGGCGAGGGTCTGCGCTGGGAATTCTATCTGTGGAATATGCGGGAGAAATCTTTTCGCGTCAAGAAAAATTGCGTGGCCGCCGATCGGCACAACAATCGGAACACCGATGCTTTGAAGTTTCTCGCCGACGTATTCGATCTGGCCGATCCGTGCTTTGATGTGCGATTCCTGAACGGCTTCTTCGATCCCGCGCGCCATTGCCTCCATATCGCGGCCTGCCATGCCCCCATATGTGTGCAGCCCCTCATAGACGACAACCATATTGCGCGCTTCCTCGAATATTGTATAATCGTTAAGCGCAAGAAATCCGCCGATGTTGACGAGCAAATCTTTTTTTCCGCTCATTGTCGCCCCGTCGGTGTACGAGCACATTTCCTTCAAAATTTCCGCGATTGATTTATTTTCGTATCCCTTCTCACGCACCTTGATGAAATATGCGTTTTCCACGGCGCGGGTTGCATCGAAAATAATTTTAATGTTGAACGTAGCCGTCAGTGCGCGGACTCGGCGCAAATTATCCATCGATATCGGCTGGCCGCCGGCCATGTTCACGGTCGCCGCAACAGCGACGTATGGAATCTTTTTCTCTCCGACTTTTTTGATGATGTCTTCCAGTTTTTGCAGATCGATATTTCCCTTGAAGGGATGCGTGCTTTGCGAATCGTGCGCTTCATCAATGATGACGTCGACGAATGTGGCGCCCGCTAATTCCTGATGAAGCCGCGTTGTCGTGAAGTACATGTTACCCGGCACGAAATCTCCCGGCTTGATGAGCAATTTCGAAATGATATGTTCCGCCCCGCGGCCTTGATGTGTCGGAACGAGATACTTGTAACCGTAATACTTCTGGACGTTTTCTTCCAGGTGATAATAATTTTTACTCCCGGCATACGCTTCGTCCCCCAGCATCATGCCAGCCCACTGGTAATCGCTCATCGCGTTGGTTCCGCTATCGGTCAGCAAATCGATGTACACATCTTCCGATTTAAGGAGAAAAGTATTATAGCCTGCTTCGCGGATTGCTGCAAGCCGTTCGTCGCGAGTAGTCATTTTCAACGGCTCAACGACTTTGATTTTAAAAGGCTCTGCCCATGATCGGCGTACTAATTTTCCCATAGATACTCCAAATTCAGTTCGTTGACTTTAGAAATTGATTTTGCTATCATAATTAAGCGTACTAATATACTGATTCCCCATCCGATGTTCAACGCCATCTCTTCGACGATAAAACGACTTCAATGATCAATCCGACTGTCCTGCGAAAAATATCTCAGATTGCCGGTAAAAATAATTATCTCGATTCTCAAGAAGACAGGATATCATATTCGTATGACGGCACACCGTTGTTGCACGCCCTTCCCGATGCGATTGTTGTCCCTAAAACGAAAGAGCAAATATCGGGCATTCTCGCTCTGGCGAACGAAGAACATTTTGCGGTCGTTCCTCGCGGTTCCGGTTCGGGGCTAAGCGGGGGATCGATTCCGGTGGAAAATTCAATCGTTCTGCTCATGTCCCATTGGAACAAGATTTTGGAAGTGGATGCTGAGAATCTCACCGTTCTCGTTGAACCGGGTGTTATCACTGCCGATATCCATGCCGAGGTAGAAAAATTAGGCTTGTTCTATCCGCCTGACCCGGGGAGCATGAATATTTGCACAATAGGCGGAAACGTTGCAGAAAATGCCGGCGGCTTGCGTGGACTGAAATATGGTGTAACGAAGAATTATGTTCTGGGACTTGAGACAGTTCTTCCAAATGGTGAAATAATATTTTCGGGGGGAAAAGTAGTCAAGGATGTCGCGGGCTACAACTTAAAAGATTTTTTCGTCGGTTCTGAAGGAACGCTTGGCGTTTTTACGAAAATTTTGCTGAAGCTCATTCCAAAGCCTGAGACAAGTAAAACAATGCTGGCGTATTTTCAGACTCGAAATGACGCCGCCGAAGCAGTCTCTGCAATAATTGCTGCACATATCATCCCCGCAACGATCGAATTTTTAGATCAAACAACAATCAAGTGCGTGGAAGAATATGCACATCTTGGTTTGCCGACATCCATTGCTTCATTGCTGTTAATCGAGGTGGACGGCCGCCCGGTCATCGTAGAAGAAGATGCGGCCAGAGTGGCCGATCTATGTAAACGTCATCAATGCATTGCAATCAACGTCGCTCATACTGAAGCCGATGCCATTCGCCTGAAAACGGCCCGTCGGACTGCATTTTCAGCTCTGGCGCGTGTACGGCCGACAACAATTTTGGAGGACGTTACTGTACCGAGAAGCGAAATTGCGGCGATGCTCGAGCGAATCGAATCCATCGCAAAGAATTATAATATTATGTTCGGCATTTTCGGGCATGCAGGAGATGGCAACCTTCATCCCACGTGCCTGACCGACGAACGAGACAGCGATGAGATCCATCGGGCGGAATCGGCGTTTGAGGCCATCTTCAACGAGTCGATCAAATTGGGGGGAACGATCACGGGAGAACATGGCACAGGTTTATCAAAGAAAAAATTCCTTGCGAGTGTAGCTGGAATTCCAGCTGTCGAAATGATGCACTCCATAAAATCTTCAATTGATCCGAATGCCGTACCTGAATCCCGGAAAAATCTTTTCGATCAAACCCAAATGCGAGGGGAATCTCCCGCGAAACAAAGACCAAATAAAGAAATTTGAAGAGCTCGGTGCGTGGACGTAGTCGCGAAAGAGAAATAACGATACATGGCTATACCAAGTGAAAAGAATCCTGCAATGGTAAACACCAAGTCTGGGTTCTCTGGCGTCGATGTACCCAGCTATGATTTTATTACGAACTGCATGCATTGCGGTTTGTGTCTCCCGACCTGCCCCACATTCGCACTGACCGGTCTGGAAAAATCTTCGCCGCGCGGGCGTATCCGGTTGATAAAAGCCGTTGCCGACGGTGATATGGAAATTACAAACGGCTTTGTTGATGAAATGAATTTTTGCCTCGATTGCCAGGCATGCGAAACGGCTTGCCCGGCGGGAGTCAAATATGGGGCACTGGTTGAAGCTGCGCGGGGTCAAATCTACAAGCGGGGGAGAATTTCCTGGCTGGAGAAATCACTAAAAATCTTTTTCTTTGGATATGTGCTTGTATCGAAAAGAAGGTTGAAATTTCTGGCCAAAGCACTCCGTTTCTATCAACGATCAGGATTGGAAACATTCCTGGCCAAGACGGGTATGTTAAATTTCTTTATGCCGAAGATGGGAAAGCTTCAAGAACTCTCTCCCCGAATCGATAAAAACTTCTTCGATGAATCATTTCCCGAAATTATCAGGCCGGCAGGAGAGGTGAAACATCGCGTTGCATTTCTTTCAGGCTGCATCATGAACGTTGCATTTGCCGAGGTGAACCGCGACACTGTGGAAGTCCTCCTGCACAACGGCTGCGAAGTTATTGTCCCAAAATTACAGGAATGCTGCGGGTCGCTGCAGGCTCACAACGGAGATCTCGATTCGGCAAGAACACTTGCGCGGCGTAACATTGATATTTTTTCGCGTTATGAGTTTGAGGCAATTATCATGAACTCCGCCGGATGTGGTGCGTTCATGAAAGAATATGTGCACTATCTTACTGATGACAGTCAATATGCTGAAAAGGCGAATCTCCTTTCCACCAAGGTCAAGGACCTGACCGAATTCCTATTGACCATCGATTTCAAAAAACCTTCACATCCTATGAATGTGCGTGTTGCATACCACGATGCATGTCATCTGGCGCATGCTCAACATATTACCTCAGAACCCCGGGCCGTATTGAACTCAATGCCAGAAATTGACCTCGTTGAGCTTCCTGAAGCTGCATGGTGTTGCGGTAGCGCCGGTATTTACAATCTCCTCCGGTACGACCATTCGATGAAATTGTTAGAACGAAAAATGCAGAATGTGAGAAAGACAAATGCGGATATTATTGTGGCAAACAACCCCGGTTGTCTGTCGCAAATAAAATATGGCTGCAATCTCTACCATGTTGAGGGCGACGTCATACACCTTGCAACCCTATTAAAAAGGGCTTATGCAGAATAGAATCTTGTATAAAAACAGAATTGGACGGATATCGCCAAAGAATGTTGACAGGGAGGATCGAGTTAGATAAGAACGTTAATTTTTTTTACCGTAGAATTGTTAATATCTACTTTTTCATCAATTGCATGTTCATCCGTGGGAGAAGCAGGGGATTGGTTCTGGGCATTTTCGCGAGAATGATGCTGCCCATGTTGAAATGATTGTGCGTATTGATCGATGCCCCGAAGAGCTGCAGCTTTTTCTGATTCGAGCGCTTTCTTCATCTTAGCGGCGAATTCATCTTTCTTGGATGCGGAAATTTCCTCCACGATAGGTTTGAAAATAAGAGGAGAAAGGCCATGAATTCGCAAAGTCTCTACCCGCCAAAAGTTGCCTATATATAGTATCGGCAAAAAATGGAGAATCATTAGATTCACGGAGAACATCGCCGGCTCGGTGTATGCTGCCAGCCAAGCTGCGCCAACCGATGCTTTCTCCCCCAATCTTCTGAAGTTGTTTCCTTTTGACTCCAAACAAAAAAATATATACATTTATTCGTGTGCAAATTCTAAAATGTGGGTTGAATTTGCTACACAATGAAGCCAAAGTGGCGGAAGTGGTAGACGCGCTGGACTCAAAATCCAGTCTGGCTTACCCCAGGTGAGGGTTCGAGTCCCTCCTTTGGTACCAATGCCATCCGACGAGAAATCGTGGTGGTCTTTTTGTCTTTGGACAAAAGATGCTATATAAATACGGAGGTCGCGCATCAAATTTCTACGATGTAGGTTTATGAAATCTATCATTGTTTCCTTTGAGACTGACTTCCGAAATACATTTTCCTCTTCTCGCTCTTGCTCTTTTTCTTCTTTCAGTTTTTTCGGGAGCAGCAAGAGCGCAAACTCCTGCTTCGATTGCTCCCGCTTTTGATGAACACCGAATAATCCAGCCCGATACCTCGCTTCAACTCTTACACGATATCATTATTCCTAACTCTGAGTCAGTTTATCTGGATTCTCTGAAACTCAATAAACTCACCGATTATTCGATTGAATACTCAACGGGCAAAGTGCACATTACGCTTCGACAAAAGATAGAATTTAAATTACATAAACATGCTATTATCATATTTTACAATTTTTTACCATTTTCATTCAAAACATTTTATCGACATAAAATTTATATAGTACACCATGATTCTATTACCAACCGCACAACCACAATTGTAAATACAAACTCCGCATCGGGCCCTTTCGACAACATTTTCGGCAATGAACTTCAAAAAAGCGGAAGTATTTTTCGTGGATTTACAGTAGGAACAAATAGCAATTTAACGCTTAATTCAGGCTTCCGCCTTCAATTTTCCGGTAAACTATCATCAGACGTTGAAATTCAGGCTGCTTTAACTGATGAAAACACGCCTCTTCAACCCGAAGGAAATACTCAGACGATTCAGGAATTAGACAACGTTTTCGTCCAAATTAAGAGTGCTAATTACTCTGCGACATTAGGCGATTTCTATTTTGATATGTCCGATGGGGAGTTTGGTAAATTGAGCCGTAAGCTTGAAGGAGCAGAGGGGACAGCAAACTTCTCTTCGAGGGACATTTCCGGATCAGTGACTGTGACCGGCGCAACGTCACGCGGTAAGTTTAACACGAATCAGTTCCCCGGGATCGATGGTGTGCAGGGGCCCTATCAGCTCTACGGCAAAAACAACGAAAATAACATCGTTGTCATTGCAGGGACTGAAAAAATTTACATTGACGGAGTACTTATGGTAAGGGGGGAAGCGAATGACTATGCAATTGATTATTCAAGCAGCCAAATTACCTTCTCTTCAAAGAGGTTAATAACCAGTGTCTCACGTATTGTCGTGGACTTTCAGTACAGCGATCAATCATATACGAGAAATTTTTTCGCAGTCGAGGCGGACGCTAAAACCTTTTCTGATGCGATGAAGTTTTCCATAATGTATGCCCAGGAAGGGGACGACCCGAACGCGCCGATTGACATTTCATTGAGCGACAGCGACAAAACGGCACTCGCACAAAGCGGGGGCAAGCTGGCCACTCGGTCGGGGGTAGATTCAGTAGGGGTAGATTCGTTGAATATCGGGAATGGACAATATGCCGCAGTCGACACTGTCGTGCAGGGGGCAACAATAAGGATTTATGAGTACGCACCGGGAACATACCAGGCTCAGTTTAATGTAACGTTTACATTCGTCGGATCGGGAGCAGGGGACTATGCCAATGTGCTATTGGGCGATTACCGATATGTAGGGCCGCACAACGGCAATTACTCACCGATCATTATCCTGCCGGCCCCACAGCTTCAGCAAATTGCCGACGTAAATACTTCCATCCATCTTATGAAGGATTTGTCAGTGAGCGGCGAATTTGCCGCCAGCAACCTCAATCCGAATAGGTTCGCCGCCAATGATGAAATTACCGGCGACGCCACTAAATTCTCAGCAAATTTTGCTCCGGCCAATGTTAAAGTAGGCGGTGCTAATATAGGTTCATTTAATCTATCTCTTTCCGACAGGTACACGAACAAAAATTTCTCCCCCCTCGACCGCATAGACGACGTGGAGTTCGGAAGGGAATGGAGCATCGACAGCACCGTCACGATTCAGCCTTCATCCGAAGAAATCCGGCAAGCGGACCTCACGTACAATCCTATCCGGACGCTTTCTCTCGGAGGGTCGATTGGATCAAACGACATGGGATCACAGTTCTCGGCAAATCGCAAAGAGGGCTTCGTGCGCCTCGCTGACGACTCGTTGCCGAAGATTGATTATACCATTGAGCAAATTAAAAGTTCACAAGGAATTTCTAATGAGGAAAATGACTGGGTTAGACAAGCAGGCTCTATCAGCTACGCTATTAAGAAATTCCTCCCAAGTTTTCGCTTTGAACATGAAGACCGCACTATCGAGACTTCCGTTATGGATTCTCTCGACAACGCGAGTTTTAGTTTTACGACCCTTGCTCCAAAATTCTCGTTCAAAGGCATTTATGGAATGAATCTTTCGACCGAACTTGAACTCCGCGAAGATGATGCCGCGTACGAAGGGAAACTGCAACCCCAATCGCGGTCAATCACCCAGACATATGGGTGGTCCCTGCCTCAAATCCAAAACATTTCATCGTCTCTCGACGTCATTCTTAGAGATAAAACATTTCATGACCAATTCAGGCTTACCAACAGCGACGTCCAAACAACGCTCGTGCGTACCGAAACGAGATACACGCCATTTCAGCGGGGAGTTGATGCCGACGTATACTATGAGGCGTCGACGGAGCGGTCGGCGCAGCTCCAACGCGTTTTCGTCCAAGTCCCGCAAGGCCAAGGACAATATATCTGGGTGGGAACCGGAAATGTCGATGTTACTGATGAAAACGAATTCCAACTCAGCCGGTACGACGGCAACTACACAGTGATAACGGTCCCAACCGATCAACTTATTCCTGTGATCGATTTAAAGACCTCGACGCGCCTGCGCCTCGTCCCAAATAAATTTATCGCTTCACCTTCAGGTTGGTTCGAAAAAGCACTCTCCGCTCTGTCGACGGAAAGCTATGTCAAGATAGAAGAAAAAAGCTCCGACCCGCAGACGAGTCAAATTTACCTTCTGCACCTCAGCCACTTTCTTGACCCTTCCACAACGATACTCGGCAGCCAGCTCATCCAGCAGGATCTTTTTCTTTTTGAAAATCGTCCCGACCTATCATTCAGATTCAGGTTTCTCCAACAGGATGGATCCGGACAATACGGTACAGGCGATGAGCAAAGCTATACTCGCGAGCGGTCGATCCGGATTCGGTGGCAGCTTGTTTCTGAAATCTCAAATCAAATAGATTACGCGAACAAAGAGAATAATCTTGCCGCCTCGCTTGCGAGCGGTCGTTCAGAAGTTATTAATTCAGATGACATCACTTCGGATTATTCATACCGCCCGGAACAGAACGTTGAAGTTGGCTTCAAAATTCAAGTATCGCGTTCAGAGGACGATTATACCGCAGCGCCAATCTTTGCAGATTTGAATGCGCAATCGCTGCGAACGATTATTTCGTTTAAGGGAAGCGGTCAGATGAGAATCGATTTTTCGCGGGAGGAGGTAACACTTGAAAATAATCCGGCAGGCACCCTTGTCCCATTTGACCTCACCGCCGGCAGGTTAGAGGGAAAGACATTTTTATGGGGAATTTCATTCGATTATAAATTGAGCACCAATCTTCAATCTTCGCTGCAATATACCGGAAGGTCAGAACAATCTCATGACCCGGTTCATACCGCAAAGGCGGAGGTTCGGGCATTCTTTTAAAGACCGGATAATAGTAAGATTTTACTTGCTTCTAACTGTTTGGTTCCCTATATTTTATTCACTGCATCGTATAAAGTCCCGCCTCAAGCGGGATTTTTTTTTGATGTCAAAAAAAGATTGAAAATGGCGCTGATTGAGAAGATTTCTGAAATAGCATCGACGATCCTTCAGTCCATAGACGGATATCTTGTCGACGTTATAGTACGCGGCGAGAGGGGCGGTTCAATTGTCGAGGTGTTTGTTGATACGGACAAAGGAGTCACAGCTGATGAGTGCGGGCAGGTTAATCGTTATATATCATCAGAAATCGAGAAACAGAATTTGATTTCAGGAAGGTACAGGTTGGAGGTCTCTTCGCCGGGCCTCGACCGGCCTCTCAAAATGGTGCGGCAATATAAGAAAAATATAGGCCGCCAAATTAAGATCGTCTCTTCCGTCGATGACCAGAAAAGTGAAGGGGTCTTACAGAACGTGAACGATACAACCCTGACATTGACGACGAAAGAAAAACTGGAAAAGTCGTTTGCACTAAACGATATTCGGGAAGCGTACGTGCTTCCGCAATTCAAATAGAGAAATGCTCAGATGAACTACAATTTTCACTTTGGAGGATTCAATGAATTATGAGATTGTCGAATCATTTTCTTCACTGGTTCGGGAAAAATCTATCGACAAAGATATTCTTGTCGGAATTGTGGAAGATATTTTTGGAATGATGGTCCGGAAGAAATACGGGCAGGAGGCCAAATTTGACGTCGTTGTCAATATGGAAAAGGGGGACATAGAGATTTATCTCGAGAAAGAAATCGTGGAAACCGTCATCGACCCCGTAACACAAATTGACGTCGAATCTGCAAGAAAGAAATCCGGCGAACCGCTCGATGTCGGTGAGGACTACGTCGAAATTATCAACCTCGCTGATTTTGGGCGGAGATTGATCATTACGGCAAAGCAAAATCTCAACCAAAGAATAAAGGAGCTTGAGAAAGAGCTCATTTACAACGAATACAGCAATTCGATCGGCGAAATACTCGTCGGAGAAGTATATCAAATCAGAAAGAACGAAATTCTTGTCATGCATAACAAGAATGAAGTTGTCTTGCCGAAAAGCGAGCAGATCCAAAAGGAGCGCTACAAGAAAGGGGACACGATTCGTGCAGTCATTAAAGAAGTGCGGAAGAATTCGGGCAACCCGACAGTGATCGTGTCGCGCTCCGATACGAAATTTTTGGCACGGCTCTTTGAAATTGAAATCCCTGAAATCTATGACGGTATTATTGAAATCAAGGATATTGCCCGTGAACCGGGAGACCGCGCAAAGGTTGCTGTTGAATCGCACGACGACCGTATCGATGCCGTCGGCGCGTGTGTCGGGATGAAAGGCGTACGCATTCACGCAATTGTGCGCGAGCTCAACAACGAAAACATCGACGTTATCAATTACAGCGATGAACCCCTTGTCATGATTACGCGGGCGCTCGCTCCGGCGAAGCTGAAAAAAATCGACCTCGATTTGGAAGCTAAAAAGGCGACAATTCTCGTGGCGGACGATCAGGTATCGCTCGCGATCGGAAAAGGAGGCCAAAACATACGGCTCGCCGGAAAGCTTTCCGGCTTCGACCTTCAGCTCGTGAAAGAAGGCGCGGAATACGACATTGAGCTTATTGAATTCCGCGACGAAATCGGAAAAGAAATTTACGACAAGTTTATCGAGAACGGCTACGACACGGCCCAGCAGGTGATGGAAGCTGACGTCGAAGACCTGGTTGGAGAATTAGGCCTAGAAGAAGAGAAAGTAAAAGAAATCGTCGCTCTCATTAAAAAAGAATTCGAAGAGGCGGAAGTTGATGAAGACGATGATGAAGAAGGAAATAAAAAAGCGGCAGCAGTGAAAGCTACCACCGGGAGCGAGGATCAAAAAGAAGAAACCGTTCCCGACACTGCCTCCGAACCTGCTACGGAAGAAAAAACTGAAACGCCGTAACTCGTACACCATGATGCTCTACTCACTTACTGTTCTGTGTTTCCTTTTTACTGAAGGAATTCGAATGACGGAAGCAACGGAAAAAAAAGTTAAAATATTTAATCTCGCAAAAGACTTGAACCTTGCGAGCGGCACCATTATTGAATTTCTCACAAAAAAGGGATACACGATCAAGGGACCGATGTCTATCGTTGAGAATGACATGATGAAAGATATTATGTCCCATTTCAAAAAAGATAAAGACGTCGCAGACCGGCATCAGCGAAAGATCGCAGAGATCAAAGAAACAAAGCGAAAAACAGCTGAGAAGAAGAAAGAGGCCGAAGAGGAAACAAAGGAAGCGTCGAAGAAGAAAACCGGCGAAGAAACTGCAGAGGCCGTACCGCCACCGGTACCTACAACAATCGAAACGGCTCCGGAGACGCACACCGTAGAACCGACAATTCCCCAGGTAGCCGTCGTGGAAAGTGCGATTGCTCCGTCTAATGAAGAATCGCAGATTGTTCCCGTTGAAAAGCCTGCCCCGGAAAAAGCAAAGAGCGAGCTGCCGTCTGCCGCGGAAACGCCCATAGAAGAACAAGGTGCGAAAAAGAAAAAAGGCGATAAGGCATATACATCGCCCTTGGACCAGCTTAGCGCACGGCGGCGCGGTCTGACCATCAGGGGAAAAATGGAACTGAAGGAGACTCCTGAACCCGCCGAAAAAGATGGGAAGGCGGGAGGACCTGCCGTTGAGACCGAGGAACAGCGCAAACGGAAGAAGAAAAAGAAAAAGGTCAAAGACGAAAAAGTCAAAGAAGTCGCTGAATCCGATGTCGAGGATCTTTCCAAAAAGAAGAAAAAGAAGAAGAAACTGCGAATTCACGAAATCGATGATACGCAGGTGAATGAAGCAATCAAGCGTACTCTTAGCGGGGATGGACGAATCGGTTGTCAGCCTCCGCGCCACCAACAGGAAAAAGAGAAAACGGGAGCGAGAAGAAGAACAGGCGCGGCTGCTTGAGGAATCGCAAGGAGAAGAAGGAAAGCTTCGCGTCACTGAATATGTCACTGTTGGCGAACTTGCCACTCTCATGAATGTCCCCGTCGCAGATGTCATCGCAAAATGCATCGGCTTGGGGTTAATGGTATCAATCAATCAGCGATTAGATAAAGACAACATTATGCTCGTCGCCGATGAGTTCGGGTTACAGGTCGAATTCTACGAGGAATTTACTGTCGATCTCCTTGAAGACAAACCCGATGCAGCAGAGACCTTGAAGCCGCGCTCTCCCGTCGTTACGATCATGGGACACGTCGACCATGGAAAAACTTCTTTGCTGGATTATATTCGCCGGACTAACGTCGTGGCGGGTGAAGCCGGCGGCATTACACAGCATATTGGCGCATACGAGGTGAGTTTGGATTCCGGCAAGAACATAACCTTTCTTGATACCCCGGGACACGAAGCCTTCACCGCCATGCGGGCACGTGGCGCTCAGTTGACCGATATCGTCGTCCTTGTGGTCGCCGCTGAAGACAGTGTGATGCCGCAAACTCTTGAAGCAATAAGCCATGCGCGTGCCGCGAATGTCCCCATCATCATCGCAATAAACAAGATCGACAAGCCTGAAGCGAACCCCGACCGTATCCGACAACAGCTTGCCGATAAGGGAATTTTGGTGGAAGAATGGGGAGGCAAATATCAATGCGTTGAAGTTTCAGCGAAGAAAGGATTGAATGTCGAGCTGCTCTTGGAGAAGATATTGCTCGAAGCCGAAGTTCTCGACCTGAAAGCTAATCCAAACCGTACTGCCCGCGGGGCTGTCGTCGAAGCCCAGATCGATAAAGGAAAAGGAATTCTTGCTACGATTCTTATTCAGAAGGGAACGCTCCGCATCGGCGACCCTTTTGTCGGCGGAATTTACAGCGGGAAAGTAAAAGCCATGTTTGATGAGCGGGGAGGCCGAACCGAAGTTGCCGGACCGTCCACTCCTGTTCAGCTACTTGGATTCGACGGCATTCCACAGGCGGGCGACCAGTTTATAGCGGTCGATTCGGACCGCATAGCGCGCGAAATCAGCCTCAAGCGGCAGCAGCTGAAGCGTGAGCAGGATTTCAGACAAATCCATTTTGTTACTCTTGACGAAATTTCAGAGCAAATTCAGGCGGGGCAGCAAGTCCGTGAACTCTCGATCGTTGTCAAAGGGGATGTTGACGGCTCGGTTGAGGCACTCGCCGATTCGCTGATGAAACTTTCCACGGCGGAAGTAAAAATACATGTTATTCACAAAGGAGTCGGAGCAATTTCTGAATCGGATGTGCTGCTTGCAGCTGCGTCCAACGCAGTCATCATCGGGTTCCATGTGCGGCCGAATTTGAACGCACGCCGCCTCGCCGAGCACGAGAAGGTCGACATACGGCTTTACAACATCATCTACGACGCTATCAACGAAGTGCGCAACGCCCTCGAAGGATTGCTCGCTCCTACTCTTTCGGAGGAAGTGACCGCTACGGTCGAAGTGCGCGAGACGTTTAAGGTGCCTAAAATAGGAACGATCGCCGGTTGCTACGTCGCCGACGGAAAAATTGTTCGGAATAATAAAGTGCGTTTGCTTCGAGATGGGATCGCAATTTTCGACGGTACGCTTGCATCACTAAAACGATTCAAGGACGATGTGCGCGAAGTAGAACAAGGTTTCGAATGCGGAATAGGCTTGGAAAACTTTAACGACATAAAAGTCAGTGATATTCTTGAAGCATACAAGGTGATAGAAACAAAGCGTACGCTCTAATAGGAATTACGAATGTTCGTTTTTTCCTCTGCAAAAGGTATACGATGTCAGTCAGGACAGAAAGAGTTGCATCGCTCATCCGACATGAACTTGGTACGATTATCAGCCGCGAATACAGCGGCGGAGAGTTGGGTTTTAGCACCGTTACCGAGGTGCGGGTAACGCCCGACCTTAAGCTCGCAAAAATCTATGTGAGTATTTTAGGTGCACCACCTGTGAGAGAAAAAACGTTGGCGCGCTTAGAGAGCGAAAAATCCCACATTCGCGGGCTTCTTGCATCGCACGTCAACATGAAATACACGCCGGTGCTGCAATTCTACCACGACAATACCATGGACAAAGTAGAAACCTTGGAGAACTTGATAAAAAAGATCCATGAAAATGACAATAAACCAGAGTGAGCCGGTCGCGATGACATCGGATGTCAGCACGCTTGATTTTGAGAAAGGGGAGGTTCTTCTTGTCGATAAGCCGTTAAACTGGACTTCGTTTGACGTGGTGCACCGTGTGAGAGATTTATTCCACGTAAAAAAAGTGGGACATGCCGGAACGCTCGACCCGAAAGCGACGGGCTTATTAATTCTCTGCACCGGGAAAAAAACAAAAGAAATCGATACCTTCACCGGACAAGAGAAAGAGTATGAAGGAGTTATGCAGCTTGGCGCAACGACCGCAAGCTTCGATTCTGAAACTCCAGAGGAAGATCAAAAAGACTTTTTACGCATCGATGAGAAGCAAATTCTGGATGTTTTTTCCACATTTGTCGGTATGCAGCTGCAGGTACCGCCGATGTATTCGGCAGTGAAATACGGCGGAAAACCGCTGTACAAATATGCCCGAAAAGGACGCTCGTTGGAGCGCCAGCCCCGGGAAATCATTGTTTCGGAATTCACACTGATAAAAATGGAACTGCCGTTAGTCCATTTCCGGGTTGTGTGTTCGAAGGGAACATACATTCGGTCGATCGTGGATGAATGCGGGAAAAAATTACTCTGCGGGGCATATTTGAAAGAGCTCCGGCGCACGCGCATCGGGAGTTTATCGCTCCGACAAGCACTGCAAATTGAAGATTTGCATTCTCTGAGCGACCGGTGTACTCCGGCGAGGCTTGTGTAGACGAATGAAAATTGTTCAATCGCTTTCGGAAATCACCCGCAACAAAGATTCCGTTATCTCAATCGGAACCTTTGACGGCGTTCATCTCGCCCATCAAAAAATTATTCGGGAGGTGATTCAAAGAGCGAAAGAAAGGAACGGACAGAGTGTTATTGTCACATTTAACCCGCATCCGAAAGAAGTGGTAGGGATTAAGAACCGGGATGATGGACACGAAGAAGCGAACCGGGTTGCATTGCTGACGACCCACAACGAAAAGATTGAGCTGCTTGCTCAGCTTGGTGTTGATGTTACATTTGTCGTTCCGTTTACATACGAGTTTTCACGAAAGCCCTTTCGCGAATTTTATGTTGACTATATCATCAACGGCGTCGGAGTAAGTGAAGTTATTGAAGGATACGACCATGGATTCGGCAGGGACCGCGAAGCCGGCCTGGCTCAGCTGCTTGCGTTGGGACGAGAATTCGGTTTTTCCGTGGTTGCGGAAAAGCAATACATTGCAAACGGTGAACTTGTGAGCAGTTCACGAATTCGTTCGATCCTGCTCGACGGAGATGTCAACAAAGCGAACGGCCTGCTTGGGAGGCGTTTCAGTTTTTCCGGAACAGTGATCGCCGGAGACGGCCGAGGGAAGGCGCTGGGGTTTCCAACGGCCAATATTGCCGTGAACGATCCGCGAAAGGTTCTTCCCGGAAACGGCGTATACGCAGTGAAGGTTTTTGAGGACAGTTCAATACATGATGGGCTTATGAGCATCGGCGTTCTGCCGACATTTTATGAACATCATGCACAGGTATGCGAAGTTTTTATCTATAATTTTAGCCGAGATATCTATGGACGGACGGTAACGGTCGATTGTGTCCAACGGATTCGGGGGGAGAAAACATTCGGATCCTCCGAGGAGTTAATAAAAGAAATGAATAATGATAAACGTAGCGGGAAAAATATTTTAGAGAATGTTTAATAGCACACTATACAATTATTTCTAAGGAGTGTTCATGTCAATTTCAAAAGCTCAAAAAACGGAATTCATTAAAAAGTACGGCAAATCTCCGAGCGATTCCGGGACTCCTGAGGTCCAAATCGCCATTCTTACCGCGAACATCAACGCGCTCTCATCTCACTTCGATACGCACAAAAAGGATAATCACTCGCGGGTTGGTTTGTTGCGGATGGTCGGGAAGCGCCGCCGCTTGCTCGATTATCTGATGGAAAAAAACATAGAACGGTACCGGAAAATCATTCAAGAGCTCGAAATCCGTAAGTAACGGGAATGCGCAAGAGACGCGCTGAACTAATTCAGCAGTCAATCGATTCAAATAAGGCAAAGAATACTCATGGTAGTCAAAAAAGAAATTCAAATAGGAAATAAGACGCTGTCGTTCGAAACCGGCAGATTCGCCAGGCAGGCAGACGGCGCTGTGATGGCACGGTACGCCGATACAATGGTACTCGCGACGGTGGTCGCACCGAAAGAATCCGAGGATGATCTGGATTATTTTCCACTTCAAGTGGAATACCGCGAAAAGATGTCTTCTGCAGGGAAAATTCCCGGTGGATTTTTGAAACGGGAGGGAAGGCCGTCGGATAAAGAAATTCTCTCCTCACGACTTATCGACCGGCCGATCCGGCCGATGTTTCCGGAGGGCTACCATAGCGAAACGCAAATCATCGTGAACGTCTTCTCGTCGGACCAGCAGAATGACGCAGACGTTCTCGGAGCATGCGCAGCGTCGGCTGCATTGATGATATCGGATTCGCCATTCGACGGTCCGATTGCCGAGGTACGCATCGGCCGGGTTAACGGGGAGTTGCTGATTAACCCAACTTTCGACGAGCTGGATGCAAGTGATATGGATGTTACCGTTGCAGGTACTGATGATTCGATCGTGATGGTCGAAGGGGAGTCCCGCGAAATTAGTGAATCGGACATACTGGCGGCACTCAAGTTTGCCCACGAGGCGATTAAGAAAATATGTGCACTGCAACGAGAGCTTGCGGCAGAAATAAAAATGCAGAAGCGGCCTATTTCGCTTCCTGAAATCAACTCGGATTTGCTTTCAGCCGTAAAAGAACTCGCAGAAGAGAAGATACGGACAACGGTAAACACCGTGTTGTCAAAGGACGATCGTTCAAAGGCAAATGCAGCGATCGAAGCGGAAGTCATTACCTGCTCTTGCCGAAAAATTCCTGGATCAAGAAGATGCCATCAAGCAAATCCTGCACGACATCGAAAAATATGAGATGCGGGAAATGATCCTCGTAAGAAAAAGCGTCTGGACGGCCGTGGATTGACGGACATCCGCCCGATATCCATTGAGCTTGGTCTTCTGCCACGCGCACACGGATCCGCTCTCTTTACACGCGGTGAGACCCAATCATTAACCACCGTGACACTCGGCACGAAACTCGACGAGCAAATGGTCGACGGATTACTCCCAAAAACAACTCGCCGCTTTATGCTGCATTACAATTTTCCACCGTTCAGCGTCGGCGAAACAGGAAGGCTTAGCAACGGGCCGGCGTGAAGTCGGACATGGCAACCTTGCCGAGCGTGCGTTGAAAAATATTCTTCCCGACGGGAAAGATTTCCCTTATACCATTCGTATCGTTTCCGATATTCTTGAATCGAACGGATCCTCCTCTATGGCGACGGTCTGCGCCGGTTCGCTTGCACTGTACGACGGAGGCGTTCCGCTGAAAAAATCGGTCGCAGGAATTGCTATGGGATTGGTGAAAGAAGGAGACCGCGTTGCGATTCTCAGCGATATTCTTGGCAACGAGGACCATCTCGGCGATATGGATTTCAAAGTCGCAGGAACGAAGGACGGGATTACTGCATTTCAAATGGACATCAAAATCAAGGGGATCTCGTTTGAAATACTTGAAAAAGCCGTTCAGCAAGCGAAGGAGGGAAGGCTCCACAAACTTGCACTAATGGACGCTGCGATTTCGGCGCCGCGAGGAGACTTGAGCCAGTACGCACCTCGATTAACGACGATCAAGATTCCTGTCGACATGATCGGAGCAGTCATCGGTCCGGGCGGCAAGAATATCAGAAACATCGTCTCGGAATCGGGTGCTGAAGTTAATATTGAGGATGATGGCACGATCGTCATCGCCGCAACATCAAAAGAGGCAAGTGAAAAAGCACGTGCCATGATCGGACGGATCACCGAAGTGCCGGAAGTTGGAAAGACGTACAAAGCAACCGTGAAGAAGATCATGGATTTCGGCGCCTTTGTTGAAATCCTCCCCGGCAAAGAAGGGTTGGTCCACGTCTCTCAGCTTGACCTGAAGCGAATCGAAAAGGTTTCCGATTTCGTCAAGGTAGGCGATGTTTTCGACGTTAAGCTTCTTGAAATTGACGACAAGGGAAGGCTCAATCTTAGCCGAAAAGCAGTCATGCTTGCGGAGAAGAAAAAAGACGAAGTTCCACAAAGCAACTAAAGAACGCTCCGTGGATCAATTTATTCCTTTAGCGATTACGGGAATGGGTATTTTCCATGGATAAGATACTCCAACCGGCCCGACATCTTCGGGGCGAAATCACCGTCCCGGGAGATAAATCAATATCGCACCGCGCGGTCATGATTGGTTCTCTTGCCGAAGGGACAACGGAGATTGTCGGATTTCTGAACGCCGCGGATCCTCGAAGCACACTCGAATGCATCGAAGCATTGGGTATCGAGACTACGTTGACGACAAAAGCGCTTCGCATCGTTGGGAAAGGGCTCCATGGTTATCGCCAGCCTAATGAACAGTTGAACGCTGGAAATTCCGGGACAACGATCCGTCTCTTATCAGGGATTTTAGCAGGCCAAAAATTTCCGAGCCAAATTTCAGGCGATCAATACCTTGTGCGAAGACCGATGAAGCGCATCATCGACCCGTTGACGGAGATGGGTGCTCACGTAGTCGGAACCGACAAACTCACCGCGCCGTTAAAATTTTATCCTTCAGAAAAGCTTCATGGAATCACCTACGAGCTTCCTATCCCCAGCGCTCAAGTCAAATCGGCAATTCTTCTTGCAGGTTTGTTTGCGGAAGGAAAAACGACGGTCGAGGAGTCTCAGGGGTCCCGGGACCACACCGAACGAATGCTCGGGTTGACCACAACTCGAACGGACGGCAAAACTCATGTCTCGGTAGTCGGGAGAAAGAAAATCCCGGCGAAAGAATTCTACATTCCAGGCGATCCATCATCCGCCGCATTTTTTATCGTCGCAGGGCTCGTAGCTCAAGATTCTGAATTCATGATCAGGAATGTAGGTATCAATCCTACACGGACCGGATTTCTCGACGTACTCCGCTCGATGGGGGGCAATATCTTAATAGAAAACGAGAGGGTTATCGGCGGTGAACCCATCGGTGATATCGTAGTAAAGAGCTCCGCTCTTCGATCGAATGTGATTCTTCAAGGAGCGATCATCCCAAACATTATTGATGAAATCCCGATCCTCGCCGTCGCGGGCGCCTTCGCGGTTGGAACGTTTGAAGTGCGCGGAGCGTTTGAACTGCGCAACAAAGAGAGCGACCGCATCGGCGCCGTGTGCGAAAATCTTTCTCTCATGGGGCTCGACGTTGAAGAGCTTGAGGACGGATTTGCATTTAATTCAAAAAGTCTCTTAATTCCGTCCACCTTTGACAGCTTTGGTGATCACCGCATCGCCATGGCGTTTGGTGTTGCTGCAGCTAATCTTCAAGGTGAGTCAACCATAAAGGACTCTGGCTGCGTTGATATTTCATTCCCGGCATTTTGGGATACGCTTCACACGTTGGCAAATTAGTCGAGGTCGCTGTGGCAAGTGTTAAGCTGGAAAACATACGGAAGGAATATGAAGGGGGCGTAGTCGCCGTAAAGGACGTGAATATCGATATCGCTGACAAGGAATTCGTCGTGCTCGTCGGCCCCTCCGGCTGCGGAAAATCTACAACACTTCGAATGATTGCGGGCCTTGAAGATATCACCAGCGGGACAATTTCCATCGGAGGAACAGTTGTGAATGAGGTTCCCCCTAAGGACCGCGACATCGCTATGGTGTTCCAGAATTATGCCTTGTATCCGCACATGACGGTGTATGAGAACATGGCGTTCGGCCTGAAACTCCGAAAATATCCGAAGGCAGAAATAGAAAGCCGCGTGCGGGAAGCAGCGCAAATTCTCGGCATCGAAGAATATCTCGACCGAAAGCCGAAAGCGTTGTCGGGCGGGCAACGTCAGCGTGTAGCGTTGGGCAGGGCAATTGTTCGCAAGCCCAAAGTTTTTCTTTTCGATGAACCCCTCAGCAACCTTGACGCAAAGCTTCGTGTTCAGATGCGCACCGAGATATCTAAACTTCACCACAGTTTGAAGTCGACCATGGTGTATGTGACACACGATCAGACCGAGGCGATGACGATGGGGGACAAGATTGTTGTGATGAAAGACGGAAGCGTTCAACAAACAAACACTCCGTTGAACCTCTACCATAACCCGCTGAATAAATTTGTTGCGGGTTTTATCGGAAGCCCCGCAATGAACTTTATGGAAGGAACAATTTCGAAACACAAAGGACTTGTTTTCACCGAGGATACGACAGGGCGTTGTGCTCAAGATTCCTAGAGCGTCCGAGGCAAAATTGAAGACATATATCGGGAAAGGAATTTGGCTGGGGATCAGGCCTGAACATATTTCTGACGCAAAGAAATCGAGCTGGCACCGCGTTTTCCTTATGCAAGGCCAAAATCGAAGTTGTCGAACCGATGGGAAATGAAATTTTCGTCTACTTTACCACGGGCAACGGCAAGCAGTATGTTTCACGCATCATAGCAACGGAAGAACCGAAAGCGGGGAAGGAAATGGACCTCGCGTTCAATATGGCCAAGGCTCACTTCTTCAACAAGGAGACGGAAAAAGTAATTTGAAAACTGCGCGTGTTATAGCTCGATCAGTTGATGCTGGAACCGGTCGATAATGATTTCTCCGCTGAGCCATTTCACGAAATCCGGTCCGTACTTGTTCATGTAGTACACTACATTAAATTCTCTCTCCTGGAAATTCGATTTAGGAAAAATATTCGCCGCCACTTTCTGAATCTGCTTTATCGTCACTTCCTGCCTTCGCTGCTGCGCCGATTGCGTTTTCTCTTTTAGAACGTTCAGCTGCGATTCAATCCGCGACAACGTCGAATCTATTACACCCGAGAGCGTCGGATCGATCTGCTGGATGCCGAAGCGCGATTCCGCAACAGCTTCATGAATGCGGCGATGCAGCTGGTCAAACAACGCATCGACTTTCACTTCAGAGACCTGTTCCGCAATCCGAATCAAGAGGGGATCGATGTCCGACCATATTTCCGTAAAATCTACCTGAAATTTTTCCAGAATAATTTTTCACCTTTTCTTCCATAATGGTGGCGCTTGCCCGGGGATAGACCACAGGCATCTGCACATCAAAAAATTCATAGACCGGTTTCAATTGCGCAAAATACGCGACTTCCGACGGCCCGCCAACGTAGGCGAGCGTCGGCAAAATAGCATCCTGACAAATCGGCCGAAGAACGACGTTTGGAGAAATCAATTCGGGGGAATTTTCGACAATACCGTTCAATTCTTCCTTGGAGAAAAATTGCCTTGTTCCTTTCAGGCTGTAATCGTTTTCCCGCGGCTCGATAAGATACCGCCCGCCTTTGTGCAACATGAATAGATTTATGGACTTTGCTTTGATCTGCGCGTGATAATGCTCCTCAAGCCCGGCACTTGTGTCAATAACCATCTGCGAGGTCTTTGACATCCCGGCGATTTCCTTTTGGAACACCGGTTTGAGAATTCTTTTCAGTTCCGCATTCCGGGGGTCGAGGAATACCAAACCGGAATCCTCAAACACCTGATTCATAAGCCCAACGAACGCGGCTCCTAAAGGAACACCTGAGCGGTAATATCCGCGTAATGCTGCAAACAACGGCAATTTGAATTCTGAATCTTGAAGCTGCGCCTGTAAACTATCGAAGAAATTGTCAATGAAACTGTCAATCACGATACTGCCAACAGGACCGGGATTTCTTTCAAAAGGTTTCCCTCCGAATAGATATTCAATCGTCTGAACATCGCCGCCTGGATTGAGGACATTGACCTTATTGATTTCTTCAAAATCATGGTCATCGTTCTCGACCCAGAACACGGGGACAAAATTGTAATCGGGGAATTGAGCGGATAATTGTTCGGCGAGTTTAATGGCAGTAACCGTTTTATAGATCGTGTAAAGCGGGCCTGAACAGATCCCGACCTGTTGACCGGTCACAACGGCAACCGTGTTCTCATTACCAAGCAGGTCGATATTCGCCAAAGTCCGTATACCGCAGTGGTGCTGCTTGTTTTGTTCGGTAAGAACGCGAATAAGGGTTGAACGGTCATTGTGTTTCGAAAGCACCTTGTCGATCAGCTTCTTCCAACTCTTCCGGTCGCGAAAATCTGCAGCGTAGTAATCTTTCAGCTTTTCGAACTCGTTGAGATAATCCAAGAACAACGGAGTAATGCCAACTTCAAAATTTTGGATCTGCTTGTAATCAACCCAATCCATCGTTTCTCTCAAGTAGTGAATGAAATTATGTTCAATATACGCGCTAAAGTTGTAAGAATCAATTTTAGGAAGCAGTGACCAGTTTGAGTAGTTGCCGGACACCTTCTTGATTTACCTTCCAATATATTTCGACATCGTGAGATCGCGTGTCCGACCCCTCGCATGAAGAACGTTATCACTTGATTCTCCGGCCGCTACGCATTCATTATGCATGTGATTGAATTCTTGTGGTACTGCGCTGGGATGTATGTCGTATTTCCACGAATTGATTTTCGTCGTGCTGTACAATATATTAGTATATGAAATTGAGAGGAAGAATAGCCCTAATCACAGGGGGAACGGGCGAACTGGGCAAAGCGGTAGTGAAACACTTTCAGAACGAGGGAGCAGAGGTCGTCGTCGCCTATCATTCTGATACTGAAGCGACGGAATTCTTAAAGTCGTTCCCGGATGTTCTAACGCTTAAAGGCGATGTATCGAAACAAAACGATGTTGATCAAATTTTCAAATCTCTTCTTGATAAAAAAGGGGGGATAGATATCCTCTGTAATCTTGTCGGCGGCTACATGCCCAAGAAAAATATTACCGAGCTGACTGAAAAAGAATGGGAATTCATGTTCACTCTGAATTTGAAAACTTGTTTTTTGTGCTCGCAAAGCTGCACTGCGGATAATGCAAACAAGAAACGTACGGAAGGATCGTTAACGTTTCAGCGATGGCTGGACTTTCCCCTATCAGCCGGACGGGGAGCATACGGTATTTCAAAATCCGCAATTGCCGCATTTACGCGTATTGCCGGTGAAGAGGCCAAGAGCCTGCCTGAATCCAATATAACAGTGAATGCAATTGCCCCAAGCATTCTTCTGACGGAATCGAATAAGCGCTCCCTGTCAAAAGAAGAGACAAAGGGCTGGGTTACTCTTGAACAGGCCGCCAGTGTTATTGGGTTTCTTGCATCCGATGAAGCATCGTCGATTAATGGAGAAACGATAAAAGTTTATGGCGGCATCTAATTATACCTTCATTATATAAAACTCTTTATGCCCCTGACACAACGTATCACTGAAGATTTAAAAGCTGCAATGAAATCAGGAAACAAGTTGCGGCTTGAAACGCTCCGGATGCTTCGCGCTCAAATCATAGAGTTCGAAAAAAAAGGGTTGGACAGAACCATGAATGAAGATGATGAGATGTCAATTCTCATGGCTGCTGCAAAAAAGAGAAAAGAAGCAATTGAGATTTTTACAAAAGCAGGAAGAATGGAGTTGGTCGAGCAAGAGACAAAGGAACTTGAGATTATTTCCGAATATTTGCCCAAACAATTATCGCGTGAAGATGCTGAAAGGATTGTTGAAAACCTGATCCAGCAATCCGGAGCCGCATCAATGAAAGATATAGGGAAAGTCATGCCGGGCGCAATGAAGGAATTGAAGGGCAAAATTGATTCCAAGGTAATCTCAGAGATCGTAAAACAAAAGCTTGAGGCCACATCATGAATACCTTTGACACAATTCTTATCGCCGTCCTTGGATTATTCATGTTTGCCGGATGGCGAAGCGGGTTTCTTAAAAAGCTGATCGCTTTGGCGTGTCTGGCTCTCTCTCTTATCCTGGCGACAAAATATGCCTCTGCCTTTGGTGAAATGGTTCTCGTGCCTATGGGGATTTCCGCCGGGGGGAGTACGACGTTCTCTTTTCTCATCATTGTTTTCGGAATCATGATCGCCCAGGCCATCATCTACAAAATCGCGATCAAAAAACTAGCTGAAGGAACATGGAACAGAGTAGGAGGGCTTATCGTGGGTTTGATGGAAGGAGGAATTTTCTTGAGCCTGATGCTCATTTTCCTCAGTATGTATTTTCATTTTCCCTCTGCCGAGACACGCTCAGATTCGCTCCTTTACAGGCCAGTCAAAAATTTCGCTCCCCGCATTTTCGACAGCGTTAATACCATCTTCCCGGAATCAGAGGATTTCTACCAGGAAATCATGAAATCGGTAAAGAAATCATCCAACCATAAAGAAGCACCACTGCTCAAATGACCGAATTTCAGTCAGCAGCCGAAAAACTTGAGTTTAAAAAAATACTCGGCCGCCTGGAAAGCTACGCCTCGTCCGATTTAGGCAAAAATGCAGCGGAGCATGTTGTTCCGACCGGGAACCTGAGCCTTTTGGCACAAGAACTGAACCGTGTCGACGAAATGAAAAAACTCTCGAAAGTGATGATCCATTTCCACTCGATGGCCTTCGGGACATCCGCGACCCGCTCCAGAGGGCCGGCATCGAGAACAGCATTCTTAGCCCCTCCGACCTATTACCTATCGCTCAGACACTCCAGGCAGCAAGAAATATCAAGGTGTTCATTCAGAAAAGAAAAGATGTCTACCTGGAGTTGCACGCATATTGCGAAGCTGTAAATATCAATAAATTACTTGAGTATAACATTACTCAAGCTATTGATGAGAACGGAAATATCAAAGATACCGCAAGCAAAGAATTGAGAGTCATTCGGAATCGATTTAGTCTCGATGTACGAGATGCTACGCAAACAGTTGGAGCGCATTCTCAAGAACGTTTCTGAACAAGGGCTTACGCAAGAAGATATTATTACAACGAGAGACGGCAGAATGGTAATCCCGGTCAAGGCGGAGCAGAAACATAGCGTTCCCGGCTTTATCCACAGCTCATCGGCAAGCGGGTTTACTGTTTTTATCGAACCGGCAGAGACTCTCTCACTCAATAACGAAATCCGAGAACTTCACTTCAAAGAACAGCGCGAGATTGAGAAAATTCTTCGAGTACTTACAATGCAAGTGAGAGAAGTTTCTTCAGAATTATTGTCGAGTCTGGAAATTTTGAAGCACCTAGATTTACTATACGCTAAAGCAAAGTATTCAAT
Source organism: uncultured Bacteroidota bacterium (assembly GCA_963843065.1). Taxonomy (GTDB): domain Bacteria; phylum Bacteroidota; class Ignavibacteria; order UBA10030; family UBA8401; genus JAGVPT01. The sequence goes on along the minus strand of CAWJKX010000046.1, from coordinate 1,811 downwards.
TGAAATTAAAGGAAATAAACCATTTTTAAAAGAATTTGGTTCTCTAAAGATCGTCGATGCCCGCCATCCAGTTCTCTTGCTTCGCCATCCGCGTGAAAAAATAATTCCGTTGTCAATTGAAATTGGCAAAGGCTACAATACTCTGCTTATTACAGGCCCTAATGCCGGCGGAAAAAGTGTGGCAATGAAAACAGTCGGGGTTTTAGTGCTCATGCTGCAGTGTGGGATCCATATTCCAGCTTCACCCGATTCGGAGTTCCCGGTCTTTAAGAAACTGTATGTCGACATCGGGGACGATCAATCGATCGAAAACGACCTTAGCACCTTCAGTTCACATATCACTATGCTTCGGCAGATATTAAACTCGGCCGACGACCACAGCTTAATTCTCATAGACGAAATCGGCGCAGGAACTGACCCGGTCGAAGGGGGTGCCCTTGCAGCCGTGATCTTGGCTGAATTGACAAAGGCAGGAGCATTCACCATCGCGACAACTCATCAGGTCGCGCTTAAAGCATTTGTCCATGAAACGGAAGGAATGGAAAATGGCGCGATGGAGTTCGATCAGGCTACTCTGACTCCGACTTTTAACTTTAGATTTGGTATCCCCGGAAGCAGTTATGCCCTTGAAATAGCCAGACGCCTCGGCGTTCCAAAGCCCTTATTTCAGAAGCTGAAAAAATGGCAGGCGAACAAAAATCGCGGCTGGAAAAATTAATTGTAGACCTGGAAAGTCGTGCACAATTGCTCTCGAAACAACTAATGATAGTCGACAGTGAGAAGTTGAAATACAATGAGTTAGTTGAAAACTATGAGGCTAAAGTAAAGGGATTGCGAGAAGAAATAAAATTGGTAAAATCAAAAGCGATAGAAGAGGCAAAGGAGATTATCAACAAGGCTAATTCTGTTATTGAGAAAGTCAATTAAGGAAATTAAGCAACGCCAAGCCGACAAGGTATCCATCGTCGAGAGCAAACAGGAAATCAAGTTAATGGAAACTGAAATTCACGCTATGGAAATGGCGTTGAATGAAATCGTACCAAGTTCTCCCGACCTTGAAGACAGCAGACACCATTTCAAAAGGAACGACGATCAGGCTAAAATCAAATTCACAGATCGGCGAAGTACTGCAGCCGCCAGATGCCAATGGATTTTTACAGGTCGCGTTCGACAGCTTGAAAATGAGAACACATGTAAACGACATCATTCCGATAAAAAAGCCAAAACCCCCGACGCATTCATTCGCGCCGATTCTTTTGGAAGGAACCCCTAAACGTGAAATCGATGTCAGGGGATTATTTGGCGACGAAGCATTACAGATAGTGGATAAGTTCATTGATAGTGCCATAGTTACAGGGTTACATCAAGTAGATATTATACATGGAAAAGGCTCCGGTGCATTGAGGAAAAAAATATCCTCATTCTTGCAGACCGATTCAAGAATTAAGTCGCATCGCATTGGCGAGTGGAATGAAGGGGGAATGGGAGTTACTATTGTTGACTTAAAAAACGAATGAAGGCAAAAAGGATTCAAAAACTACTAATTGCCAACCGGGGGGAAATTGCCCTACGGATTCATCGCTCCGCTGCCGAGATGGGAATTCAAACAGTAGCAATCTTCTCAGATGTAGATCGATGTGCTCCCTACGTTCTTAATGCAAGCGAAGCTTATCCATTGCATGGGAATTTATCAAAAGAAACGTACCTCGACATCGATAAGATTATTAATATCGCTAAAAAGGCACAATGCGATGCGATCCATCCCGGATATGGATTTCTTTCCGAAAACTCTGATTTTGTGGAAGCCACGG
>CAWJKX010000045.1:0-12286 GCA_963843065.1 uncultured Bacteroidota bacterium | reverse complement strand
CTTTATGTAACGCTGGCGCGAATTACGTATTGTAGGCAAAGAGGTCACTCACCTCGCGCACGCTGAGTCCTTCAAGGTCACGGAGTGCCAAAATAATTCTCTGTTTCGGCGGCAGTTTATCGGTCAGCATTTCGATCGCGCCTGCAAGTTCTTTATTGCTGTAGAGCCGTTCTGGATTATGTTCAACGGCGGCGCTCGCTAGGAGCGATGGATCGACTGAGTCAAGCGCGGTTGTTCCTCTTTTCTTCCGAGTTCGCAGTTTGTCATAGCACAAATGGGCGACGATTGAATACATCCACGTCGTAAATTTCATCTCGCGATTATACCGGGAGAGGCTGCTCCAAATGCGGATGAACGATTCCTGGACCACGTCTCTCGCTTCTTCTTCATCACACAGAATTCTGAAGGCAACCGAAAAGGCATATCCCTGATATTCTTCCACGAGAGGCCGAAAAGCCGAGAGATCGCCGCCTATGCAGCGATCGAGGGTTTCGGCTAATTTTTGAAATACCAGGTCCGTCAGTTACTCCGTAAGTTTGAATGTCATCTATGACATCCTTTTCCACTGACAATGATACGTTTGATTTTGCAAAAGGTTAAATGCTTTCCGGAAGGGGAGAAAAAATATAAGATCGTCCATGACAAAGTGAACCGAACAAAATACCCTTGTCGAATGGATTCTGTAAGTATGGTGCGCGACGACGTGGGGATATCATTCCATGAAATGCAATCAGAAAACAGAAGTGGATTATATAGAGGGTCGACCTAAACTCTAGCACCGCTTCGTATCAGGGCTGAAGTCTCCGTCCGGGCTACAAGAATGACAAAGCACACAAACGTGTAGTCAAATATACCTTTTTTTGCCCGACATTTCATAAACGAAAGGTGTTCATCTCGTTCCCAAGATCTCAGACTATGTGAAAACGAAAAGATTGTCATTACGAGGTAATCCCCATGTTTTTTATCGGGATGAAGCAATCTTGCTCTTTCTTTCGAATTTTTAAGATTGCTACGTCTCCCGACTTCGTCGGTCGAAGACTCGACTCGGCGAGGATCCTCGCGATGACATTTTAAAGGCTCTTCACACAGTCTGTCTGTTTGGGAAAGCCACATCGCATTTTTTACTCTTGTATTATGGCGAAGCTGAGCTTCTGTTGCAACGCGTTCCCAACGGGACGTTGGGAACGCGATAAAAACGAAATAAATCAAAAATCCACAGAAAGAGACTTTTGACGGATATCCTGCAGAAATATATCTTGTTGCCGTTGATTGTAATACGCCGCCGTACGCTCTGCGCCGATAATGTTAGCGATGTGGAACAAGCCTGTCAGCGAGACTGCAATTCCAGTAAGAACATAATTCGAATGGTTTCTCTTATCGTTATGGTACGCTACGTAACTAACAAAAGAAAACGATGCTACAAAACCAAATGCTTGTGCCGCATCAAAGTAATGACCGGAGTACAGCTGGCCTAAACCAGGTACAACTGTAGAAAGTACGGCTGATAAAGCAGGACTTCGGTGCGGAATGTCGTCAGCACGGCTCAGCGTGGAGGAAAACTCGGTCGATAGCCTGGCAACTGCGCTCGATGCATGCATGCTTGAGAGTGAATCGTAGTTTGCTCGCGCATCTACCCAATTGCCCATTTCACACTGTGCCAGTCCGATATAAAATAGCGCGAGCCCGGATGTATCTGCCGATCTCGCCTCATGGAAATAAGGTAACGCCTGTGCGGGAACTTGCATACCGAGGTAGTTCAACCCGAGATTCAGGTATATGGCATTTGAAACCAGCTGTGAAATCCGATACGTGTTGAGTATTTTAGTGTACGTCTCGACAGACAGATCGTATTTGTGACTGAGTCTGTACGCTTTTCCAACTTGAGACAAATAGAAGATTGTTGAATCATTGTTCGTTGAAAAGAAGCTTAATTCTTTGTAGATCGAAATTGCTCGAAAATAATCCCGTTCATTCATTAGCGAGCGCGCGAAGTCGACCTTCGTTTGCGGGTAAAGGTATGCAGGAATAAGGAGCAGTAGAAAAATGAGCTTAATTTTGTCGCTCAAAGAGAAACAACGCATCATCAAGTTTCAATATTCCTTGATCGGTCACCACAAGTTTATAGTGCGCAAATGCTTCATGATTTTCGCGGTAATAATATCTATCAATGAACATTGCTATCCCGAATAAGCCGTACCGTTCAATCGCCCTTTGCGCAAACGTTGAACACGAAATTTTGAAAGGACAACGACTGATCGAGTGTGGAGATATCTTTGTTTGATAAAATGAGATGAGCGGGTCTGCAATAATTGGAAGTATAGAAAAATGCTGTAGAGTTTTTGTCGCAGGTGGCTCCCTCTCTTCCGGTTCCCATGAATCTTGAATGGGTGTGGATGTTGCTTGAGCCATCATTATTGCCGGAATCAGAAAACTCAGAAGAGAGAGAGCAACGAGTCTCATCAGCGCACTGCAACGGTGTTGTCCCTAATGAGCGGGACGGCAAGGCTTCGAAGATTTCCGTCTTTGTCGTAAGCCATGAAAACGGCATATGTTCGAGTATCCGTGCCGTTGACTGAAGCTGTCACAAGAGAAACGCTAACTTGTTCCGGCTCTAAATCCCACATGGCCCCGCTTACATAGTCAATAATCATACCTACCACACCTCCACATATCAAGTTTCCCCAGAACCATCCTTCCAGCGACTGGGTAATTTGAACTGTTGAAGGTTTGTATCCTTGCATATCGATTGTCACGATGTATTCGCTTTTTTTGGGGAGTTTGACTGCGGTCGGCGTGGTTCCGCTGAATATTTCAACGCCTGCCATAGACTTCACTTTCACAGTTGCTTTCTGAGGATTGGAATTGAGCGCAACATCCTGAGTGGTTCCCTTGAAGACTGTCGCGCAGCCAATCAAGGTTAACAAGAATACGATAACAGTTGCCCCAACGAGAATCTCGTTGCGTTTCATAAATGTGACCCTCCGTTAAGATAGACGAAGAAGATGTGAATTAGGAAAGCCCCTTCTGAACTGAGTATAACCCAACCGGGAAGCACGTTACAATATTATTCAGAGAATGTCAATAATCGTTGGACGGGTAGTGGTATATTTTAGCAAAGTGTCCGACACGATCTTGATAAAAAGCAAACCATACACCACCGAAGAATCTGCGTTTTGCTCAACGAGAATGAACACTTTGAATCTTTGGATGCTGTCCCGACTGGTCAGGACGGAAGGAAGTCTGTTCTTAGATTCTAGTCAAACTCAATTCATTTTCTCCTTTTTTCATCGTATTATGCATATACTTTCAAGCATCTTTTACTCTATATTGTGTTGAAGAGTAATGAACCTCCGCCAAAGAGCAAATCTTATTTCATCTCTGATTATCATCGTCAGTTTGGCGATTACCGTTGCTCTTTATGTCTTCTTCAAAATCTTCTTTCTTTTTATTATTTTTGTGCCGCCGGTTATTTATCATTTCTTAAAAAAAAGAAGTAGCGACAATAATCCATATGACGGCTCTACCGATGTCTAAAGAGAAACCACGGCAGTTCAAAACAGATTCCGGGATCGAAATTCATCAACAGTACATTCCCTCGGATTTTGATTATCGTGAGAAGCTCGGAATTGCCGGAGAATTTCCGTTTACGCGAGGGATTCATCCGGCCATGTACCGGTCTAAACTCTGGACGATGCGCCAATATGCCGGGTTCGGAACCGCAAAACAATCGAACGAGCGCTACAAATACTTGCTCGCGAACGGAACGACAGGCTTGTCCGTGGCCTTCGACCTCCCGACACAAATGGGCTACGACTCCGATCATGCATTGGCTGAAGGAGAAGTCGGGAAGGTCGGCGTGGCAATCGATACGCTTGCGGACATCGAAACTCTTTTCGACGGGATCAAGCTTCAGGATATTACGACATCGATGACGATTAACGCCACGGCAGGGATATTACTTTGCATGTATGTGGCTCTCGCAAAAAAGCAGAAGGCGAACTTGGATACACTTTCCGGCACGATTCAAAACGATATTTTGAAGGAATACATTGCACGCGGAACGTATATCTATCCGCCTTGGCAATCGATGAGGCTTGTTACCGATATTTTTTCGTGGTGCAGCGAAAATGTTCCGAGCTGGAATACGATTTCGATCAGCGGCTATCACATTCGGGAAGCTGGTTCGACGGCGGTTCAAGAGATCGCCTTCACTCTGGCAAATGCCCGCGAATATGTTTCGGCTGCCGTCAAAGCTGGATTGTCCGTTGATCAGTTCGGCCCACGACTTTCCTTTTTCTTTAATGCCCACAATAATTTTCTTGAAGAGGTGGCGAAATTCCGCGCGGCACGGCGTCTGTGGGCATCGATCATGAAAAAGGAATTTGGCGCAACGAATCCTGATGCAATGAAGCTTCGGTTTCACGCACAGACAGGAGGTTCAACACTTACCGCGCAGCAGATTGACAATAACATTCCGCGGACGACGATACAAGCACTGGCTGCCGTTCTCGGTGGATGTCAATCGTTGCATGTGAACGGCAAAGATGAAGCGCTTGCGCTTCCAACCGAGGGAACCGCCCGGCTTGCGCTGCGGACGCAGCAGATTATTGCCTTTGAATCCGGTGTTACCGAGACCGTCGATCCGCTTGCCGGCTCGTATTTTGTCGAATCGCTGACCGATGAAACCGAATCCCGCGCAAAAGAGTATCTCAGGAAGATAGACGAATTAGGAGGAGCCGTAAGAGCGATCGAAGCGCAGTACTACCAAACCGAAATTGCGGACAGCGCCTACAAGTATCAAAAGGCGATTGACGAAAAAGAAAAGACTATCGTCGGCGTGAATGCGTTTCAATCAGAGGAACAAGTGTCTCAGGAACTAATGCAAGTTAACGAGTCAATTCGAACTGAACAGACTCAGCGGCTGAATGCCTTAAGAAAATCGCGAGATGCAGAGGCAGTGCAGCATAGCCTCCGCGATTTGCATGCGGCTGCAAAAGGGACAGACAATGTTATCCCTCATATCTTGGAGGCTGTAGAAGCGTATTCGACCATTGGAGAAATATCCGATGTGTTGAGGGAAGTGTGGGGAGAATACAACAGTTAAAAGTGAAAAGTTAAAAGTGAGAAGTTGCAATCTAAGGCCCAATTCCCAATAGCTAAAACCCAAAACCCAAAGCCAAAGAACTAACAGCCAACAGCATCATGGTATCTAAATCGAAATTCCAATACTTGAAGAATCTTTCGCAAAAGAAGCACCGGGAAAAAGAAGGAGTTTTTCTTGTCGAAGGATGGCGAAGTGTTGAAGAAGTGTGCGCGGCGCTAGATGAGATTGAGATTCTCGTCTACACAAAGGAAGCAAAAGAAAATCTACGGTTCGCGTCCGTTCTATCATCTGCCGGGAAAAAATCAAAGGAACTGCATGAAGTATCTCCCAAAGAGTTCGCCTTCATAGCCGATACCGTTGCGGCTCAAGGTGTTGCTGCAGTGGTAAAAAAACTTTCGATCAACGTAGATACGGAACTTGGAAAATTATTGATAAAAGATGAGGTATTTGTTGTTGCGCTCGATCAGATTGCGGACCCGGGAAACCTTGGCGCCATAATCCGTACGAGCGATTGGTTCGGCGTTGACGCTATTCTCCTCAGCAATAACTGTGTTGAACTCTATAACCCGAAAGTTGTTCGTTCGACGGTCGGGTCTATCTTTCATCTGCCGATTCTTGATTGCTCGGATGGCCCGGAGTCGTTCGCAGACGTCTTAAAAGCTATGCAAAAAAGTGGATTTAGATTATTCGGCGCGGAAGTATCGGGTAACACTGATGTGCGCACTAATGTTTGGCCAAACAAATCTGTGCTCGTTATTGGAAATGAGGCACGGGGAATTTCTCCGGAAATTGCAGCAATGCTCGACAAGCACATTGCCATTCCGAAATTTGGCAAGTCAGAATCGTTAAATGCCGGGGTTGCGGCTGCTGTATTTTTATCGCATCATGCTTTTCAACAAAAAAGTGAAGTGTGAATTGTTGCACAGCCTTCTGAAAGTTTGTTATATGAACTCAGCGGAAATTTATTAGGAGCAATCTCAAAAACTCCAGATTATGTTACTCTAAACAAACAATGCAAGATCATTGTCATTCTGAACGGAGTCCCGCTAAAGCGGGACGGAGTGAAGAATCCATGACGACTCAACACCGTGAATGTACAAAGTTTCGGTGTTGTGGATCCTTCTCCCGCCAAAAAGCGGCGGGATCAGGATGACTCTACTGTGGGTTTTTTAGATTGCTTCTGATTAACTCTCTGAAGGCTTCTACGTTCCATTTGTATACCTAAATACATGATCACAGACGTTCCCGGAATATTGGTCGGCCATTACACGGACCGCAAAGCATTGACAGGCTGTACGGTTGTTTTGTGTCCTCCGAAAACAATCGCGAGCTGTGAAGTGCGGGGAAGCGCCCCCGGTTCTCGGGAGCTTGCATTGCTCGCACCGGAGAAACAAATGCAGGAAATCCATGCGATTCTTCTCACCGGCGGGAGTGCTTTTGGCCTCGGAGCGGCCAACGGCGTGATGAAGTTTTTGGCCGAAAACAAGGTGGGTTACCAGACTCCATGGGCGCTCGTCCCAATCGTTCCGTCAGCGGTGATATTCGATTTAAATGTCGGCGATTCTACAATTTTTCCGAACCAGGATGATGCGTATCAAGCTTCTGCAAATGCTTCGGTGAAAGTTGAACAGGGAAATGTTGGAGCAGGAACGGGCGCAACTGTCGGCAAATGGCATGGTTTGGACTCTGCAATGAAGGGGGGCGTCGGGACGTTCTCTGTAAAGATTGGTGAAGTTATTGTCGGCGCACTCGCTGTTGTGAACGCAGTTGGCGATGTTGTCGGAAGAGAGGGGAATATTCTTGCCGGTGCACAGCATAAAGGAAAATTCTTTGGCGGCGAGAACAGGCTGAATAGTCTGCAGAATGAAGGAATGCTCTTGCGCAACATCAACACGACCCTCGTTGTTGTTGCAACAAATGCGCGTTTAAGCAAAGTTGACTGCTACCGTGTCGCTCAGCGGGCTCACGACGGGATGGCGCGTGCAATTGTTCCTTCCCACACAACGTTTGACGGCGATACGACATTTGCCCTCAGCGTCGGAAAAATTTCGGCACCTATCGATCTTGTGGCCGAGATGGGAGCAGAGGCGACTGCGGAATCAATCCGTGCTGCGGTAAAGAACCCCATGCCGATTTTTTGATCCTGTTGTGATTGAAGTAGTGGGTTGGGTAGCTTATGCGGTGAGCCAGGTTTGAAGTCTAACAAAATTCTTTTTATATTTACGTCAGCGAATAAATCGCCATGAAAGTATTTCTGACCGGTGCGACCGGATATGTTGGGCGGCAGGTTGTTCGCGACCTGGTGAAAGCCGGTTATGCCGTCAGGGCACTGGTTCGCAAAGGGTCCGAGCCGAAACTTCCGGAAGGAATTGCCGGAAGTATTACGGTAGTGAATGGAGATATTCAGAAGCCGGAATCATACCGCGATGCACTTCAATCGTGCGATGCAATTATTAATCTTCCTGGATTGCTCCGCGAATTTCCGAACAAAGGGATAACGTTCGAGGGAGTACATTTTCTCGGGACAAAGCTTCTTGTTAATGAGGCTCAAAAATTGGGGACGCCGCGGTTCATTCAAATGAGTGCACTTGGCGTGCGGCAGGGAGCAAGGCCAAAATACCAGGAGACGAAATTTCGGGCAGAGGAATATCTTAAGGCAAGCAGATTGCGGTGGACGATATTTCGTCCATCGCTCATGTTCGGGAATGAAAGAGAAGGATTTGTGAATTTCATGAGCGTTCTTCAAGACCTTTTGGCGATGGCGCCATTTGTTGTTCCTGTTCTTGGCGATGGGAAATATCGTTTTCAGCCCGTCGCAATTCAAAACGTTTCGGAAGGGTTTGTCAAGGCGCTTACGAATGACGGTTCTGTAGGAAAAACATACGACGTTGCCGGGCCGGACCGCTATACCTATAATGAGTTGCTTGATACGGTCGCCTATGCCGTCGGAAAGCATAAAATCAAAATTCATCAACCGATGTTGTTGATGAAAATGATGGCATCGATGTTCGGCGGGTTCACGTTTTTCCCCGTTTCCCGGGACCAGATTGCAATGCTCGAAGAAGAAAACATCTCGGATCGCTGGAAGGATTTTTTCGATGATTTCGCGATTACTCCATTACGGGTAATGGAGAATATCCATAAAGGATTTTAGAGTCGTGGCGAAGCCGAAACGCGTTGTTAGTCTATCCCGCGCTCTCTCAAAACTCGGATATTGCTCGCGGTCTCAAGCGGAAAAATTTATTATCGAGAAAAAAGTCTCCGTCAACGGCAGCATTGTTTCGCAGCCGGCGTTTCGCGTCGACCCGTCGCACGATACGATTTATGTCAATGCGCAAGCTATTCCAAAGAAAAAAGATTTTATCTATATCTTGATGAATAAGCCCGCCGGAGTTGTGACAACGCGGTCCGATGAGCGTGGAAGGAAGACTGTATTCGACCTCTTGCCGGAGGGAACGCCGTTCGTTGTTCCTGTCGGAAGATTGGACAAAGAAACGTCGGGTGCATTGTTGTTCACGAACGATTCACAGCTCGGCGAACGGTTGACAAATCCGGAATCAAAATTTCCAAAGACATACCGAGTTCTTGCGGAAGGAACTATGCGTGAAGAAACTCTAGAGAAAATTCGCAAAGGGATAAAAATCGAAGAGAAGTATACGACACTTCCGGCAGGCGTAACGAATCTCATCCACAATGAAACGTCGACCGGCTGCGATGTTACGATAGTCGAAGGCAAGAATCGTCAGGTCAGGAAAATGTTTGAAGAAGTCGGCCACCGGGTCATTGCGCTTCAGCGCATTTCAATCGGTCCGCTTCAGTTGGGAGCGCTCCCTGCCGGATCTACCCGGCGCTTAACAAGGCAAGAGATTATCCAACTTCGAGAGAGCGGTTCGTAATGGCGACGATCGAATGCAATATTGTCGAAGTGTGTATATTCTGCTTTTCAGAGAATGGCCCGATGTTTCTTCTTCTTCGCCGTTCCAAGGAAGACAGAATTTATCCCGATACATGGCAAATGGTGAGCGGCTCAATCGAAGGAACTGAGACTGCGGTGAAGGCATCCCTCAGGGAGTTGAACGAAGAAACCGGGCTTGTCCCCGAACGTTATTGGCTGGTCCCCCACATGAATACTTTTTTGAATCCTACAAGGGACGTCGTTCACATTTCCGCCGTTTTTGCTGCACAGGTTCCCGCTGGTTCAGTGCCAACCCTCTCCCGTGAACACTATGAATTTGAATGGTGTTCGATGGAACGGGCGAAGCAGCTTTTGGTCTGGCCCGGACAGGTACAAGCATTAAACATAATTCATGAGTATATTGTACAAGGGAAGCTTGCTTCGTTGTTGACCGAGATCTCGAAGGAGATATAGATGAATCGGGGCTGTTGAAATGTCCAGATGTATCCACTCAACAAGCGGCATGTATGTCGATGAATCCATTTTTACTTTCGTAAATGTTTTGTCTCACTACAGGAGAAACCCGTGAGTTTATTAGTCGTTGGTTCGCTTGCGCTCGATACCATCGAGACGCCGTTTGGCAAAGCACAGGAAATGCTGGGAGGTTCCGCAGTGTATATCTCGGTTGCTGCGAGTTATTTTGCTCCCCAGGTTCGATTGGTTGGAGTCGTCGGCGGGGATTTCCCGGAACCTGCAATGGCGTTTCTTGGCGAGCGGAACATCGACCTTGAAGGTTTGCAGCGAATCGAAAGCGGCAAGACCTTCCGATGGTCCGGAAAGTACCACTACGACCTTAATATGCGGGACACGATATTCACGAAGCTTAACGTGTTCGAAAAATTCGATCCGAAAATTCCCGAGTCGTACCGGAAGAGCAAATATGTCTGCCTCGGAAATATTGATCCTGTTCTTCAGAGAAAAGTCCTTGAGCAAATCGAAAAGCCGAAGCTCGTGGTCGGCGACACGATGAATTTTTGGATTGAAGGGAAGCGCGACGAATTGATGAAGACGATGAAGCATTTTGACGTCCTCATTATCAACGATTCTGAAGCGCGCCTGCTGACGCAGGAGCCGAATCTCATCCGCGCAGGGAAGAAGGTAATCGGGATGGGGCCGAAAATTCTTATCATCAAAAAAGGGGAGCACGGCGCGATTCTACTCACGGAAAATACGGTCTTTTCCGCCCCGGCATATCCGATGGAAAACATTTACGACCCGACCGGCGCCGGAGACACATTCGCCGGCGGTTTTATCGGCTGGCTGGAAAAAAGCGACGACATCTCGGATGAAAACCTGAAGAAGGCGGTCATTTACGGGAGTGCAATGGCGTCCTTCTGCGTCGAAAAATTTGGCGTCGACGGTTTGAACGAATTGACGCATCTAAAGATCCAGGATCGATTCCGGTCATTCCGCGACTTGTCGAAATTCTGATCAACACAACGGCTTGATGAAAAGTATTGAATGGATTGGCGGCAAAGTTCGGTTTATCGATCAAACAAAACTTCCTACCGACGAAATCTTCGTAGAGACAGACGACCTTGCAGTCCTCGCCGATGCCATCCGGACATTGAAAGTCCGTGGCGCTCCCGCTCTGGGGATTGCAGCCGCGTACGGTGTTGTTCTCGCCGCTCAACGTTTTCAATCCGGGACTTCGCAAGAACTGTACGACGCTGTCCAGCATGCGGCCTCAGCGATTGCACAAACCCGTCCCACGGCAAAGAATCTTTTCTGGGCGCTGGAACGAATGTGTTCTGTTTGCCGTCTAAATCTCCATGAGAGCGTAGAACGGATTAAGCAGATTTTATTAAATGAAGCATTGCGTATCCATGCGGAAGATGCGCAAATGTGCACAGCAATCGGAAAGTACGGGGCGTCATTAGTTCCGAATCCTTCTACGATTCTTACGCACTGTAATACCGGTGCTCTTGCTACGGGCGGCGATGGGACTGCGCAGTCAATTATCACGACAGCGTTTGAGCAAGGGAAAAGCGTATCGGTATATGCGGATGAGACGCGTCCGCTCCTACAGGGTTCGCGGTTAACCGCGTGGGAATTGCAGAAGCGCGGAATTCACGTCACGGTCATTACCGACAATGCCGCGGCTGTCGTGATGGCGATGAAAAAGATTGACCTCGTTGTTGTCGGCGCCGACAGGATCGCTGCGAACGGCGACACTGCGAACAAGGTGGGTACGTACAACGTGGCAATTATTGCTAAAGAGCATGGCATTCCATTTTATGTTGCAGCTCCGACTTCGACCTTCGATATTTCTATTGCCGACGGCACACTGGTCCGTATTGAAGAACGCAATCCGAATGAAGTTTCAGAAGGGTTTGGAAAACGGACCGTGCCGGAAGGTGTCCGTATCTACTCGCCCGCGTTCGATGTGACTCCGCATGAATATATCACCGCGATAGTCACCGAACTGGGAATTTTGCGCCCGCCTTTTGCTGAATCGATTCGCGCAGTCCTTCAAGAACAAAGCGGGCGGATCGTATGATAGTTTCAACCGATGCCATCGTGCTTCGCTCGATGAAATACGGCGAAACAAGCAAGATCGTGACGCTTTATTCGAAGAAGTTTGGAAAAATCAAAGTTATTGCCAAGGGGGCCAGGAGTGCAAAGAGCAGATTCGGCGCTTCGCTTGAGCCGATGATGCATTCGTCAATTATTTTGTACAAGAAGGAACAGCGTGATTTGCATGTGCTTTCCAAATGCGAGCTGAGCACACCTTTTCTCAAGTTCGACGGCAACGGCGACCGATTGACTGTCGGCCTTGCATTGGTCGAACTCGTCAATCTGGTGATGCACGATGAAGAGGAAAATCTTCCGATGTTCGCGCTTCTCGTGGAGGCATTGGAGGCCGTCGACCGGGCTTCACAAAATTTGTTAAATATTTTTTTTGCTTTTGAGTTGAGGCTGCTCGAAATTTTTGGCTACGGGCTGAACCTTCATGATTGCATGCGATGCGGGCGCAGCGTCGTTGAAAGTGAGGAAGACAACGGAGTGTTCCTTCTTCTGGCCAGCGGCTCCGTGATATGTTCCGATTGTCATTCCTCATTAAACGCAGGAGGAATCAAGGTGTCCAAAGGAATCGTTCGGTCGCTGTTTCAAATGCAGTCGCTGCCGCTGGGTTCCATTGACGATCTGAGGATCGCTTCGCCGAAAAAAGATGAAATCCTCGCATTGCTGCAGACGGTTTTGCAATATCATATTGCCGGCGTACG
>CAWJKX010000044.1:0-7105 GCA_963843065.1 uncultured Bacteroidota bacterium | reverse complement strand
ACACCGTCGAGCGTTGTCGGCATGTTCGCACCTTCGGCGACGACGTACACTTTATTCTTCAGAAGGTTCTGTGCATCGTTGGCATTAATCTCGTTCTGCGTCGCACTCGGAAAAGCGCAATCGGCTTTGTGATTCCACAACGAATTGTGGTTTGCTTTCGGGTCGATTGGGGTGAACACCGCACTTTTATACTTGTCGGCGTACTCTTTGATCCTTCCGCGGCGCACGTTCTTCAGTTCCATAACGAACGCCAGTTTTTCTTTCGAAATCCCTTCTTCATCATAAATATAACCGTTTGAATCGGACAAGGTCAACGCTTTCCCGCCGAGCTGATTTATTTTCTCTACCGTGTATTGAGCAACGTTCCCGCTGCCGGAGACAAGACATTTTTTCCCTTCTAGCGTTTGTCCTTTTGTCGACAACATTTCCGATGCAAAGTACACCGCACCGTAGCCGGTCGCTTCGGGACGTATGAGCGAGCCGCCCCAGTTAAGGCCTTTCCCTGTCAACACTCCGGTAAATTCATTGCGTAATCTTTTGTACTGGCCGAAGAGAAATCCGATCTCCCGTCCGCCGACGCCGATGTCTCCTGCCGGCACGTCCGTGTCGGGCCCGATGTGGCGGGACAATTCGGTCATGAAGCTCTGGCAGAAATGCATGACTTCATTATCGCTCTTCCCTTTCGGGTCGAAATCCGATCCCCCTTTTCCTCCGCCCATCGGCAAGGTCGTCAAACTATTTTTGAACACTTGCTCAAATGCGAGGAACTTCAAAATGCCGAGCGTGACTGAAGGATGGAAACGGAGTCCGCCTTTGTACGGACCGATAGCGCTGTTCATCTCGATGCGGTATCCCCTGTTCACGTGAATAGTGCCGCGGTCATCCGTCCACGGGACGCGGAACATAATGACCCGTTCGGGTTCAATAATTCTCTCTAGAATCTTTGCGTTGCGATACTCAGGATGCTTCTCCAGCACGATGCTGAGGGAATCAAGAACCTCCTGAACCGCCTGGTGAAACTCCGGCTCGCTGGGATTTTTTGCTTTGACATCAGCCATTAAGGCCTTTACATACTCTGACATACAAACCTCCGGGGGAATAATATTATTCGAAAAAATTTTGAAGAATGGTGCCGCTGATTCAAACTTTTGATGTGGGGTGTAGCGGTAAACTTCGCGATGTGGGTATCAACGTTATAAGCGTATACCGTGCAAAAACTATGCCGCTGTAATAACTTACGGTTTTGATGTTTAAACACCAGTTTGTAGTTTTCTGATTCCGACTTTTCTCAAAAATGCAACCCAAAAAAGCGAAAATATTAACTTTGGATTAAATCTCAATCCTCATTAAAATTTTTCTTTCTCGCTCTCACATTCGAAAAATTTCCAAGGCTTTCAAAATCATGGGAACTTTTTCCGGCGAAACATTTCACCTGCTTTTTTCATGCAAACTTGCTATCTTCTCGAAATGAAAAACCTTCGCATTTAACAAACCATCGGAAGGCTTGCAACGACACATTCCGTCTCTACTCGTAATTAGCCTTCCGATGGTTGAGAGTGCAAATATCTGCACGACAAATATTTTCCACGAGGATTGTATGAAAAATGAAAGTGTTCTGGATCGTCTTCTCCGTTATGTGAAAATTGACACTCAATCGAAAGACGACGCGGATTCATATCCCAGCACGTCAAAGCAGTTCGACCTTTTGAATCTGCTTGTTAAAGAATTGAAAGAGCTCGAACTAAAAGACGTCGCAATCGACAAGTACGGTTATGTGATGGCGACGGTGCCGTCAAATCTCCCGCCATCGCACAAGGCGCACGGCAAAGTCCCTGTCATCGGATTGATCTCACATGTCGACACATCCCCGTCGGAAAGCGGCGCGAATGTGAAGGCGCAAGTTATCGACTATAAAGGGGGGGACATCGTGCTGCCGGGAGACAAAACGGTCATCATCAAGGACTCAGAGAATCCGGAATTACGGAGCAACGTCGGGAAGAAAGTCGTTACCAGCGACGGCACAACCCTTCTTGGAGCGGACGATAAAGCTGGACTTGCGATTATTATGACGGCGGCACAAACGCTGCTGAACAATCCGGCATTCCTTCATGGCGACATTCGCATCGGCTTCACTCCTGATGAAGAAATCGGTGCGGGAACAAAATATTTCGATATAAAAAAGTTTGGAGCGAAATTTGCCTACACCGTCGACGGCGACACTCCGGGCGAATTGAACAAGGAAACATTTAGCGCAGACCAGGCGGTCATTACCGTGCATGGGAGAAACATCCACCCCGGGTCCGCAAAGGGAATCATGGTGAATTCCATCCGCACCATGGCAGACATCATCGCGCGTATGCCGAAAGACATCGCGCCGGAAACAACCGAAGGCTACGAACCGTACATCCATCCGCATACTGTGGAGGGGGAAGAATCAAAATCGACACTGAAAATTCTCCTCCGCGATTTCAATACCCCGGGGTTGAAAGTGCTCAAAGGAAAACTTGAAAAAATTATTGCCGAGGTGCAGCCGCTTCATCCCAAGGCGCAAATTGAATTAAAGATCATCGAACAATACCGCAACATGAAAGACGGACTCGGCAACGACCCGCGGCTGCTTGATTGTCTTGATGAAGCGACGAAGCGGGCAGGCCTCACGCCGAAATGGGCGCCGATCCGCGGCGGCACCGACGGTTCACGGCTAACGGAAATGGGTTTGCCGACGCCGAATATTTTCACCGGGGGACAGAATTATCATTGCAAGAATGAATGGGCATCAGTGTACGGAATGGAGAAAGCCGTCGAAACGGTTGTCAATCTCGTGCAGCTCTGGGCTGAACGAAGTTAATTTTTTTCTAACCGCCAAAGCGCCAAGGTTTTTACTTCTATTCTCTTGGCGCCTTGGCGGTTATTAAACTCATCATGAAGGAACCCTCGCATGGAAACACCCGCCTCTGCCACCAACACCCTTCCGGACAACGCATACAAAAAATTAAAAGAAGGCGAAGAGTATCGCCCGATCATGGACCCGAACCAATCGTACGCAGAGGTTACGCCATGGTCGGTTGGCTGGGGTTTGGTGATGGCAGTCCTTTTTTCTGCGGCAGCAGCGTACTCAGGATTAAAAATCGGCCAGGTCTTTGAAGCAGCGATTCCCATCGCGATCCTGGCGGTAGGACTTTCGGCGGCGTTCAAAAGAAAAGGCTCGCTCGGACAGAACGTCATCATCCAATCGATCGGAGCAAGCTCGGGCGTTATCGTTGCCGGCGCCATCTTTACTATTCCCGCTTTGTACATCCTCAGATCTTCCGGCGAATTTCTTCCAGGTATTTTTCGCCTCGGCGGCCGGCGGCTTCCTCGGAATCCTCTTCATGATCCCTTTCAGGAAATATTTTGTGAAGGACATGCACGGGATACTCCCTTTTCCCGAAGCGACGGCGACGACGGAAATTCTTGTCGCGGGTGAAAAAGGGGGATCGCAGGCAATGGTGCTGGTTGTGAGCGGATTGATCGGCGGCATTTTCGATTTCACTTTCAGCGCATTCGGATGGTGGTCCGAAGTCGTTTCGTCGAGGATGATTCACTACGGTGAAGTACTGGCAAACAAAGTGAAGATGGTGGCAAAGATCGATGTGTCGGCGATGGTTTTTGGACTTGGGTACATTGTCGGATTGAAGTACTCGGCAATTATTGCGGCGGGTTCGTTTCTTTCATGGTTCGTTCTGGTGCCGCTAGTGTTTGAAGTCGGGCATTCCTTGACCGTGCCGCTCGGCGCGACAGCCACCAAACTTATTGCTGACATGTCGGCGGAAGAAATCTTCCGCAATTATGTCAGGCAGATCGGCATCGGCGGCATTGCAATGGCTGGAATTATCGGCATCATCCGCTCGTCGAAAATTATCGGCGGTGCGTTCTCACTCGCCTATAAAGAAATCTTCCATGCAAAATCTGCAGGAGCGGAAACCACCGTTCGGTGGCAGACCGATATCAAAATGCTCTTCGTCGCGCTTCTCATTTTGCTAACGGCATTGCTCATTTTCGTTTTCTTCTACGGCGGCGTCGTTTTTAATTTTACACATGCCATAGCGGGCCTGTTGATCGTGATGATCGTTTCGTTCCTCTTTACGACTGTCGCAGCAAACGCAACGGCTATCGTCGGCACGAACCCTGTTTCAGGGATGACTTTGATGACGCTGATCCTGTCGTCGTTTGTCCTCGTGCAGATCGGGTTGACAGGCACATCGGGAATGGTCAGCGCGCTGATTATCGGCGGAGTTGTCTGTACCGCGCTTTCCGTTGCCGGCGGATTCATTACGGATCTGAAGATCGGCTACTGGCTTGGCTCAACGCCAAAAAAACAGGAAACGTGGAAATTCCTCGGCGTGCTGGTTTCGGCGGCGACGGTAGGCGGAGTGATTATCGTCCTCAACAAATCGTTCGGTTTCAAAGGCGAGCACGCGATGGTGGCGCCGCAGGCAAATGCGATGGCTGCCGTGATACAACCGCTTATGTCCAACGTTTCGGCCCCATGGGTGCTTTATGCCGTCGGCGCCGTGATCGCTCTGATCCTCACAATGGTGGAAATATCGCCGCTGGCGTTTGCGCTTGGAATGTACATTCCGCAGGAATTGAATACACCGCTGGTGTTCGGCGGGCTCATCGCATGGTGGGTAACAACGCGGACCAAAAATGAAAAACTGAACAACGCACGGTTTTCACGCGGGACGCTGATCGCTTCGGGATTCATTGCCGGCGGGTCGCTGTTCGGTGTGCTGAATGCTTTCCTGAAATTCTTCGACCAGGAAGTTTGGAGCTTCGGCTACGCAAATTGGTACATGAGCGCGTGGGCCGATTCACATTCCGGAGAAATTACGGGGTTGATCATGTTCGCACTCTTGTTTTCCTACGCGCTCTGGGATACTATGAGAGCGAAGGAAGAGTAAAGGACTAAAGAGCTTCGAGCTGGAATTGCAGCCGATCAGTAAACGACCACCATCAAAGATGGTGGCTTTTGAAAAAAAAAAACAAGTCATTCCGCGCTTGACGCGGAATCCAGAGTCATTCAACGGAACTGGATTCCGGTTCTTCGTCCCGCCTGAAAGCGGGACTCGACCGGAATGACAGGCATAGCCAACCGAACATAACCGCCGCCACAGGCGGTGGGTTTCTGCTTCGCGCTAAAACGATCCCGTTAACCACAGCAATTCCAGAAACGCCTACAAAATCTTTGAAGGGCTTGCTACCAGAATTTATCACATCGTCCTGAATAACGAGAGTGCTGAAGGGAACTCGTTATGAAAACCCCAGAAGTTATTATACTTTTTCTATGAAGTTCTGGTAGCTCCCTATCTCACTTTTGACTTTTCCCTCTATTTGAAGATCCACTCAAGGTAACCGTATCCTTCTTTAACGATATCTTCTTTCGGGATGAATCGGAGCGATGCCGAATTCATGCAATAGCGCAAGCGAGTCGGAGCCGGGCCGTCATCAAACACATGGCCCAGATGAGAATCGCCTGCTTTGCTTCGCGACTTCAGTACGTTCCATCCCCAGCGATGAATCGACCTTCTTGACAATAAATCGCGGATCGATTGGCTTTGTGAAGCTTGGCCAGCCTGTGCCCGATTCAAATTTGTCGCGTGAGCTGAACAATGGTTCACCCGAGGCGATGTCTACATAGATACCATCGCGGTGATTGTCCCAATATTCGTTCGCAAATGGCCTTTCCGTACCATCGTTCTGCGTTACATCATACTGAAGGTCGGTCAATCTTTTTTTCAGATCCTGGTCTGTCGGTTTCTTGTATTGTTCCATTTTCATATCTCCCCATATTCCTTTCGTATATTCGTCTCTTCCCGATGCATTGCGGTAACTGTAATACCGAACGGGGTTTCGTTGGCAGAATTGCTGCTGATCCTCTCCGGCTGAATAGAACGCAGTAAAAGGGAGGATTTCCGTAGCGATCGGCCTGTCAAATACTTTCGCTCCCTCAAGATTTTTTTTTGAACGATCTGCAACCGCTTTTTGCACATCGTCGTGAAAAAAGATGGCCGATCGGTATTGGCTCCCACGGTCATAAAAAGATCCGCCGTCATCTGTTGGATCGAATTGTCTCCAGTAAACATCGACAAGCTCAGAATAACTTATGATCGCAGGGTCAAAGATGACGTTTACTGCCTCATGAGCCCCCGTAGTCCCGGTGGAAACAAGTTCGTACGATGGGTCTTTGACATGACCTCCGGCGAAACCCGATATTACTTCTTTGACTCCGTCCAGTTTTTCATAGGCGGCGTCCATGCACCAGTAACAGCCTCCGGCAAACGTTGCAGTATCCAATCCGCTGTCGGACACGGGAATCAACCTTGCAGAATTTCCCTCTGTATTCTCCCTGGCACACCCGTTGAAAAGAGCTAGGCCAAAAAAACATATTGCTGATGATAGATTCATTTGTACCCTTTGAATTTGGTATGAAAAAACTCGAAGTCTTTATAGCTCTCTCAGTTAAACACGCGATGCTCACAATAAGTGCACACCGACAGGGCCAGTTTTTCTACTTCGTCGTATCGGCTTTCATCATGGTCTTCATCATCTTTGGTTTCTTCGCCATCATCATGTGCCCTTTCATATCCATCATATCACCCTCTTTCATCATCATTTTCTCACCACTCTTCGAGATTACCTCGCCGCTCGGCATCACGTTCGAACCGTTGGCCATCATCATCTCTTTGTCCATAACTATTGAATTGCCCCCTTTCATCACCATCATTTTGCCTTCTTTCATCATAACGCCATCCTTCATCATGCTTTTCTTTTTGGACATCATACTCCCCATCTTCTTGGCGGTATCCATCTTCATTTCCATATTCTGCATGCTCCCCATTTTATCTTGGCCATACGTCGAAGCCGCGGCGCAGAGAATAAGACATGAGGTGATCAACATGGTGGTCTTCATTTGGTTCTCCTTGGTTATGGTTGTGAGTGAATAGGTGAATGTTAAAGTGCTTATCCAAACTCAATATTTTATCCAAACGTAAATGCGTATGCTTCGATGCCTGGTGTTTCGAACTGAAGAAGCAGTTTGTGTGCGCCTGCCTTCCCGTGCAGA
>CAWJKX010000043.1:0-13215 GCA_963843065.1 uncultured Bacteroidota bacterium | reverse complement strand
ATCTCGTTTTGTTTACTATTCCGCGTGCTGCTGCTTTTCCACGAAGTCGCGCCGTTTTTCATGCAGGGCAAAAATGGCGGCCTGTGATCATGGCCTTGCGTCTGCGGCTTGTTCGGCGCGTGCAGCGAAACGACGTCTCCCAGCGCGGAAAGCTTCCTCCAGAGTGCAGATCGCTCAACGCCGAGGGTCGCCGCTTCGGCTGCCGTCAAAAATGGATCATGAGCGATACAACGAAGATCGAATGCTTTTAGCAGGCTCGATGACTTTGCGGGCAATCATCTCCACAAACAACAAGCGCAAGCTGTCGTGCAAAACACCCCGCGACATGACGACGTGTGATCGCCCCAGCCTTTTCCGGCCTGTATCTGTGCTCCAAAGCGCCAGAAGTTTTTCAGGCTCAGCAAAATCGTCGCGAGCGTATATTCCACGCGACCGGCACAGCGTTCGCGCCATAGGCGCTGGTGATGAGGATGCCGCGATCCCAAAACGCTTCGCTGACGCAATAACCAATAGCTCTCCCGCACCGTAGAAACAACCGCTTTTAGATTTGGGGCGGCGCTGAGAAAGCCCTCATTCCTGATCGGCGCGCCCCAGCCGGAGAAGGAATGACTTCCACGTCGGCGAGCAGTCCCGGGTTTTCGAGGGTCGAACTCGCGCGTTTGCAACGGTGCGTAAAAGTCCGCGTGTGCCGCAAGGTAAGCCTGTTCAGTCCCGGCCCATAGATCACGTCGCGCGAAGGCGCGTGGAGGATGAACAGAGCTTTCCGGTTTTTTCCGCAAAAAGGTCTATACGCGGGCGATTGTCCGCGCGGCTCCGGCGCGAGCAAATCCACCTTGGGAGCAGAAATTTCCGAAAGCATCGCAGCATCATTACACGCCTCCGGTTCGGGGGAACGTCGTAATCCTCGAATACGTATTCGTTAAAAGTCTTCGAATATAGTGTTAATTGGACTCCTTGGACAAAACGAATGTTAATTAAGTTTGAATTGATGTTTGGGTCTGATTAGTCACTGCCATATCATACGAACAGAATGACCCGTCGCTGAGTGAGGTTTTGCCAACGCCATGTAGAACAACCGTAGTCGCTGTTCCCGCCGTCTTTACAGTGTATGTCCCATTGGCATTGTTCGTAAATGCAGTAGAGGCTAAAATTCCAAGGCCTGTTGCATCTGCTGTAAGGCCGACAAATGAGTTTCCGCCTCCGCCAAGGGTTACCGGCTTTGCATAATATTGCTGTGCTTTGGCTGAGAATGTCGTTAGTCTGCGATCACGGCGCTTCGATTTTGGTCCACTGCGTTATCCTGAAACATTGTGATACCGACGGCTACTGCGATACCGACGATAATAACACCCAAGATGATCAGAAGAAGCTGTTGCTGTCCCATAAAAACCTCCTATTATATTAAGTTTATTAATTGAATGATATGCTTGTTAGGTTAATTTAAGTGAATATTAATTTAGCTTTGTCGGCGTTTGAGTCTGATTCGTTACTGTCATATCATACGAACAGAACGAACCGTCGTTGAGGGCGGTCTTGCCAACGCCATGTAGAACGACCGTAGTCGCGGTTCCCGCCGTCTTTACAGTGTATGTCCCATTGGCATTGTTCGTAAATGCAGTAGATGCTAAAATTCCAACGCCTGTTGCGTCTGCAGTAAGACCGACAAATGAGTTTCCGCCTCCGCCAAGGCTTACCGGCTTTGCGTAATATTGCTGTGCTTTGGCTGATAATGTCGTTAAATCTGCAATCACGGCGCTTCGATTTTGGTCCACTGCGTTATCCTGAAACATTGTGATACCGACGGCTACTGCGATACCGACGATGATAACGCCCAAGATGATCAGAAGAAGCTGTTGCTGTCCCATATTTGTCTCCTTTCCAGAAGAGGAATTATGTTACTAGATGGTTGAATTTGGAAGTGATGGTGTTTTATTTATGTTTTCTATTTCTGCACTTACCATGCCAAACCAAAACTATCAAAAAATAGGAATGTTTTGACCATTTTCGATTAGAAAAAGAACTTTTTACCGACTACAGGTTATTTTTACCTGCCTATTTAGACTCCTTCATTCTCACGATAAACGGCTCACCATATCGTCCTCACTCGCAATCGAGGTGTCGTTGGTGTAAAAAGAATAGCTTGTGCTGTGAGCTCCCTGATTTGAAAATAAGGAATTTGAAATTTCTGAATGATCCCAAAAGGGGAACTCAGGCAAGGACGTAAATTTGCGAAATAATTCTAAACTAAAATTTTCGCGTCTATTCCCAAAGAGATGGCTTGGCGTGAAACATTTTTTTCCGATCCCTCAATTACTATTCCTCTCCATGCAGACGAATGTCTGCATCTTTATCCTACTTAGGATAAAGATGCAGCATTCGTCTGCATGGAGAGTAATAGTAATTGAGGGATCGGAAAAAAATGTTTACGCGAGCCATCTTTTGGGAATAGACGCGAAAATTTTAGTTTAGAATTATTTCGCAAATTTACGTACCTTGCCGAGTTCCCCTTTTGGGATCATTCAGAAATTTCAAATTCCTTATTTTCAAATCAGGGAGCTCACAGCACAAGCTATTCTTTTTACACCAACGACACCTCGATTGCGAGTGAGGACGATATGGTGAGCCGTTTATCGTGAGAATGAAGGAGTCTAAATAGGCAGGTAAAAATAACCTGTAGTCGGTAAAAAGTTCTTTTTCTAATCGAAAATGGTCAAAACATTCCTATTTTTTGATAGTTTTGGTTTGGCATGGTAAGTGCAGAAATAGAAAACATAAATAAAACACCATCACTTCCAAATTCAACCATCTAGTAACATAATTCCTCTTCTGGAAAGGAGACAAATATGGGACAGCAACAGCTTCTTCTGATCATCTTGGGTGTTATCATCGTCGGTATCGCAGTAGCCGTCGGTATCACAATGTTTCAGGATAACGCAGTGGACCAAAATCGAAGCGCCGTGATTGCAGATTTAACGACATTATCAGCCAAAGCACAGCAATATTACGCAAAGCCGGTAAGCCTTGGCGGAGGCGGAAACTCATTTGTCGGTCTTACTGCAGACGCAACAGGCGTTGGAATTTTAGCATCTACTGCATTTACGAACAATGCCAATGGGACATACACTGTAAAGACGGCGGGAACCGCGACTACGGTTGTTCTACATGGCGTTGGCAAGACCGCCCTCAACGACGGTTCGTTCTGTTCGTATGATATGACAGTAACGAATCAGACTCAAACGCCGACAAAGCTAAATTAATATTCACTTAAATTAACCTAACAAGCATATCATTCAATTAATAAACTTAATATAATTAGGAGGTTTTTATGGGACAGCAACAGCTTCTTCTGATCATCTTGGGCGTTATCATCGTCGGTATCGCAGTAGCCGTCGGTATCACAATGTTTCAGGATAACGCAGTCGACCAAAATCGAAGCGCCGTGATCGCAGACCTAACGACACTCTCAGCCAAAGCACAGCAATATTATGCAAAGCCGGTCTCTCTTGGCGGAGGCGGAAACTCATTTGTCGGTCTTACAGCAGATGCAACAGGCCTTGGAATTTTAGCCTCTACTGCATTTACAAACAATGCCAATGGGACATACACTGTAAAGACGGCGGGAACAGCGACTACGGTTGTTCTACATGGCGTTGGCAAAACCTCACTCAGCGACGGGTCATTCTGTTCGTATGATATGGCAGTGACTAATCAGACCCAAACACCGACTAAACTTAATTAACATTCGTTTTGTCCAAGGAGTCCAATTAACACTATATTCATTAATAATTGTAGGAGGTTTAGATGGGACAGCAGCAACTTCTTCTGATCATCTTGGGCGTCATCATTGTCGGTATCGCCGTAGCGGTCGGTATCACAATGTTCCAGGATAACGCAGTAGATCAAAACCGAAGCGCGGTCATCGCTGATTTGACGACACTTTCGGCAAAGGCGCAGCAATATTACGCAAAGCCGACTACCCTTGGTGGAGGTGGAAATTCATTTGTCGGGCTTACAGCCGATGCCACTGGGTTAGCGTTGCTGGCATCCACCGCTTTTACAAACAATGCAAACGGTGCATATAGTATTAAGACGGCAGGAACTGCAACAACAGTCGTTCTCCACGGCATAGGAACAACAGCCTTGACCGATGGGTCATTTCCTTCGGTACGATATGGCGGTAACGAATCAGACACAGACGCCGACGAAGCTTAATTAATGGAAAGGATCATAGGCAGGCAGGCATACACGATTTTCAGCGCATGCCTGCTTTCCTGTTTTTTGGTCGGTCGGCATGTTTAGCATGATGAGGACGATGACACTCCGATATTGGTGCAGCTTTTTTAGAGATGTCTAGAAGCTCTAAGGTCAATCCTGGAATAGCGTTAAAGGCAAGTGAACGACCGTATATTTGAGAATACGTGTTCTCCCGTATAGTAAGTTTGTTTAATAATTGTATTTTAAAGAAACGGTAGGTCCAAGATAATGCCAGCCGGATGCATAAAAAACAACCAAAAATTCCGGTTCCAATTTTTCTCAACAAATAGAAGGGCGTATGCAGGATCTGAAGTTTCTTGATTTTTGATTGTGTCAAGTGTATCTTCTGGTTCAGCGTGTGTAGAGATTTGCTTATTTCCTTAAACAAACTAAACCTAATTTAACTTCTTATGGGATCACAACAGCTTCTTCTGATCGTATTGGGGTTGATTATTGTTGGGGTCGCCGTAGTGGTAGGAATTGGGATGTTCCAGGATAATGCTCTTGACCATAACCGAGCTATGGTGATCGCCGACTTGAAAACGTTGGCATCAAAGGCCCAGCATTACTACGGCAGGCCGATGACGATGGGAGGAGGCAATAATTCGTTCGTGGGACTGACCGCTGATGCTCGCGGGATCGGTATGTTGGCGGGTACCGCATTTACTGATAATGCGAACGGCACATACTCGATTATGTCTGACGCGACTAATACGGAAGTTGATCTTCAAGGTGTCGGGAAAGTCAATCTGCCCGACGGGTCGTTCCCGACTTATGAAATGGCTGTTGGTAATCTGTCTCAGACGCTGACGAAAATCAATTAATTTCTGCTGCCACCCCTCCCAACCACGTGTATTGGCAAACCATCTTTGGAGGATACACGTGGGTCATCAGTATCTTTCTTCCCCATGTTTTTTGAATCTTACTGTACTATGAGAAGTGAGAGGTCGGATGAAATTGTTTTATCTGCATCTCGGTACCTAAAACTTGGGGGAAAAGGCGGCGCTCGAAGTTGCTCCGTGGCCACGCCGTATCAGAGGGAGTTGATTTTTGTCGGCGCCGATTGTATCTTTTCAGCGTACGATCCATTGCAGCCGCCAAACGGCGAGTTGCAGAGACACTAGAATCATCATCGCAAGAGGGTACACACTATGCCAGAGTTTCGGATTGAAGGACTTTCCATGGCGGGCAAGCCGATCCAGGGAATGATCAATGCGGAAACTTTAAAGCTCGCTAAAGAGCGTGCGGGGCAAATGGCCCGGGAGCGGAAGTTTAAATTGACGGGAGTGCGCGTCCGTTCCACATTCCTCTACAGGGTAAAAAAGGGAGAAGAAAAAATTGACGGGGAACAAAAAGCTTTCACAAAACAAGAAGTGCAGGATGCCCTCTCGAAGATGGGGTACCAAGTTCTTTTTGTTCGGAAGAAACTTTTTGACAAGGCGGGCGCGGTACCGTTAACGGAAGTTGTTTCGTTCGTCCGCGTGAGCGCGGACTTAATCAGACAAAAACTTCCTTTCAACGAGATGATGCAGCTGCTCATCAACGACATCCCAAACAAGAACCTACGGGAATGCATCCGCGACATCAACCAGGAATTGAAACAAGGGAAGGACAGCGAAAAGGCGTTCGTCAAACACGAAAAGGAATTGGGTAAATTTGCCGCGCACATGCTCGGCCTTGCCTCGAAGAGCGGCAACATGGGAGAGATTTACGAGAGCACGGCTAAGTTTCTTGAGCGCAATGCGGAATTCAAAAAGAACTTGAAGAGCGCATTGATCATGCCGATCGTAACACTCGTCATCCTCTTCTTTGCGGTCGGATACTATGTCGCCTACATTTTTCCTGCCACGGCAAGTTTGTTTGTTAAATTCAAAATTGAATTGCCGCCGATGACAAAAGCGACGCTGAAAATGAGCGACTTTATCGTTGGTAACATTCTTTATATTACGCTTGCCTTCGCAATTCCGCTGATTGCGTTCTTGCGATTTGCGACGACGGAGAGGGGAAGATTTTTCCTCGACCAATATTTGTGGAAGGTTCCCGCGATGGGCGACCTTTTGCATAAGACGAGCATCGAAATTTTCTGCCGCGTGTTTTATGCTCTCTACTCCGGGTCGGGTGAAAATATTGAGGTTATTAAGATGGCGGCTGAAGCCTGCGGCAACAAGTATATGGAATACCAGATTAAGACCATCGCTCTTCCGCTGATGGTCGAAAAAGGAATGAATATCACTGAGGCGTTTGAGGCAACGGGCGTATTTACAAAAACTGCTATTTCGCGTTTTCATTCCGGAGCTGAAACCGGTACCGTGAAAAATACCGCGCTCCAGCTCGCGGATTATTATGAAAAGGAAACCGGCTACCGAATGAGGAATGCGATCGATTTGATTCAGCTCGTCATCTCGATGATTATCATGGTCGTCCTAACAGCTTTGACCCTTGTTTCTTCCGAGACGGCGACGATAAAGCCAAAGCCGCCGGGTGGAGGGGGAATGCTCATCCACGTCGTCCACATGTTTCGGTCCTTCATCTAATCGTTTTTTGAGGGAAGGAAAATCATCCTATGCCTGATGTAGACATCACTGATAAGATCGGTTACACACTCCTGAAAAAAGGGATTATCGATTACGAGACTCTGGAAAAATCGTTGAGGGTCAAAGAATCGGAAACCAACAAAAAAGAGCGTCGTAACCTCGGCCAGATTCTCGTGACCGAATTTAATGCAGACCACGATGCAGTTTTTCGCGAAGTAGCAAACCTCTATGCATTTCGTGAGATTTATCTCGCCGACGAAGCCGTCGATAAAACGCGCATCGAGTTCATTCGAAAGCTCGTCGACGGCTTGCAGGAATCGTACCGTGATTTGCTTATCCAATCGAAGATGCTGCCGTTGAAATTCGACGAGAAGCAACCCGACAAACTTATCATCATCTGCACCGACCCGACCGACAGGAACATCCCCGTTATCGCTAGAAATTTTAATGCCAAGAAATACGAAGTGACGTATGTCCGGTTAAAGGAATTACAAAACCTTCTTGAGCAGGTTATCCCTCCGCAGAATGAATTTCTCAAGCTGCTGGAAGATAATCAGATAAGCGTCGATACAAGCCAGGACGATGCAACGGTTGACGAGGAAGCGCTCGAAGCGGAGATCAGCAAAAGCGCGCTTGCCAATCTGATCGAAGGCTGCATCGTCGAAGCCGTGCGCAGGGACGTAAGCGATATTCACATTGTTCCCTCCGAAGGCAACGTAACAAACTTCTTGTTTCGTGTGGACGGTAACCTGCAAGTGTGGCACCGCCAAGAGAACACGTTGCCCGAAGCGGTCCTCGCGGTGGTCAAAGACAGAACAAAAAATGTTGATCGTTTTGAACGTGAGATGTCGCAAGACGGATTTATACAGCGTGTCATTGACGGCCACCAAATGCGATTCCGCGTTTCAATCATGCCGATCGTTACAACGGAGTTCAAACATAAGTTCGAAAGTGTTGTCATCCGCGTGCTTGATGACCGCAAAGTAATCACCGACCTCAACAAGCTGGGTTTGCAGGGACCGGCGCGCGCATTCTTCGATAAGGCAATCAAGAAGCCGCAAGGCATTATTATCTTAACGGGTCCTACGGGTTCGGGGAAATCTACGACGCTGATCGCCGCCCTGTATCAAGTTATCGATCCGACAGTGAATGTTCTCACGATCGAAGAGCCTGTCGAGTATATCATTAAAGGTGCGCGTCAGTTGAAGATCGGTCCGAAAATGTCTTTCGAGGATTCGATCAGAGGTATATTGCGCCACGACCCAGACATTGTTCTTGTCGGTGAGATGCGCGATAAGGTAACGGCCGAAACGGCAATTAAACTTGCGAACACGGGGCACCTAGTTTTTTCGACATTGCACACGAACGATGCGCCGAGTGCGATAGCTCGTTTGTACAAGATGGGTATCGAGCCATTCTTGATCGCGTATGCAATTAATATTATCGTGGCGCAGCGCCTAATTCGAACATTGTGCAAGACGTGCAAACAGCTGATTGGCGAAGAAGATTGGGGAGACATGCTGAAGTTCGGTTTCACAGAAGAAGAACTTCGTACTCATCAATTCTACAAATCCGCAGGTTGCGACAAATGCAACGGAGGGTATAAAGGGCGTGCTGCTATCCATGAAGCACTGTTTTTCTCGAAGGCAATTAAGAATATCATTTTAAACGCCGGTGAGAAGGTCGACGAAAATGCCATTCGTGACCAGGCCGCAAAAGACGGCATGTGGACTCTGCGTCGATCGGGTATGGAGCGAATGAAGGAAGGTTCGACAACACTCGAAGAAGTCATTTCCACCACAACTGAAGATGAATAGAACAATGCCTTCCTTTTTCACATTAGATGTAATTTTTACACTAACAAAAATACCGAGTTGGCGGCCAGCAATCCAGCGGTATGGCAAGAGCCCTAAATTCGACACTTTTCATTGTGTAATATCTGTTATTTCTTAGGCACGAAGATTGCTGAATATACACTATTGGGCCGGGATATTGATTGGACGGTGTAATGCTTTTCAACACAACATTTTTCCCTTCGCAAGCTTAGATTGACTTCGTCGATGGGAAAGCATGTGAGATGGTTGTCTGCGTAAGGAAAACGTTTTCTCGAAGGAGAGGTTATGGGAACAGGTCAGACGCTTCTAACGATTATGGCGATGCTCATGTTGAGCAGGCTGATCTTGTCGGTTAATACCAACACAGCGCAAAACGGAGCTTCGATTGAAATGGCCGCATATCGCATCACTGCATCGTCTCTGGGTTTTTCCATAATTGAAGAAGCATCGGGATTGGCATTTGATCAGGCGTCAGTTGCTTCCAACATTACCGCTACGTCGCAGCTTTCCACAACTCTTGGTCCCGAAACCGGGGAGGTCTATCCAAACTTCAACGACTTTGATGATTTCAACGGTCTTGTGAAGATTGACACCGTAGCGAACTCTGCTGTGTTTAAAACGACCGTAGTGGTCCAATACGTTACAGTTTCCGGCAGCAGTATCGTCGTATCTTCTACCCCGACGTACAGCAAGCAAATTACTGTCAAAGTATCCAGCGTTTCCATGAGCGATACGTTGATATTCCAGGACGTTATGAGCTATTGGTATTTTCGGTAAATGGTGCGAGGAGGCAAGGAAATATGGGTTCGCAAGTAATTCTCGATATTATTTCGTCGTCGTTTGTTTTTGGCACGCTATTGGTTATGGCGCTTCGTTTGAACGGGAGCGTGACCGAGAACCTTGAAACGTATAACGGCGAAGTTATCGTGCAAGATAATATGTGCGATGTCGTAAACATGATACAGTACGATTTCCGAAAGATAGGGTACTGTTTGGACCCGACGCAAATACCGGATCCCACAAAAGCAATTATTTACGCCGACACCAGCTCAATAAAGTTCTATACAGATCTGAGCACTGCCGCAAATCCCTACGGCGACGGAGTCCTCGATATTGTGTACTATTATCTCGGCCCGACAAGCGAGCTTTCAATGACTCCAAATCCGAACGACCGGATACTGTACAGGGTTGTGAACAATGCACCGCCCAAAGGGTCGAATCTGGGAGTCACAAAATTTAGTTTGATGTACTTTGGCGCGTTGAATGACACATTACCGACTCCTGTTGCGAATCCCGGCGCAATTTGGTCAATGCAGATCACTGTTCAAGTGCAGAACTATTCGATGGCGTCGCTTCAATACAACACTGCGAAATTCGATAATCCAATTACACAATCGTATTGGAGACAAATGCGTTTAGTGTCGCGGAACTTAAAGAACCGCTAGACAGGAGCATGTAAGTATGGGACGCAATGCAATTTTTCTCGTGATTGGGTTCACGTTGATATTTGTGATGACTGGAAGGAACCTTTCAAGCATGGGCACGACCGCGTTTTTGACGGCGATCAACTATTATGAGAACACGCAGGGACATAATATTTCGGAGGTTGGAGCGAATCTTGCATGCAACCAGATTTTTCTGAATCCAAGTTGGCGTGCAGGCTACAGCAACGTTTCTTTTGGAGGAGGGACTTTTTCTGTAGTTGCGACAAATGTTTCAGGCACTAATTATGTGCAAATGGTTTCTACAGCGACCTATCAAGGGACGACGTACCAGGAGATCATTCTCCTGCAGCCAAGTGGATTTGCTAAATTTGGTTTTTGGGGAGGTACTGGTGCCTCTGCTGCTGCATGGGAAACCGGCGATACGGTTACGGGTCCAATGCACGTCGATGCAACGCTAGAAACGTACGGCAGACCGGTGTTTACTGGAAAGGTCACAACGAAGACTGGATGGAATAATTTGCTCCCTCCCCAGATGCCGTATTTTAACGGCGGCTATGAAACAGGTATCAGCCTTCCACTTCCGACAACCGCCTTCCCTACGTTGGATTCCACGGCGAAAGCGCATGGGTACAAGGAGGCTGGCTCGGATATGTATCTCCAATTCAATGCGGACGGATCGGTGACCTATAAGATCACATCAACGGGAACACCCACGACCGTTCCGCTCACGACGCTTGCCCCCAACGGTGTTCTGGAAGTGGATAAGGGTAACATCTATATTCAGGGCACGTTGAACGGTCAAGTTACGCTTGTGGCAAATAGGACTTCTGGTTCTACGGGCGGACAAGTGTACGTTCAAAACAATATGGTGTATAACAACGACCCTCGAGTCAATCCTTCCTCCACGGATATGCTGGGCATCGTTTCGATGGGAGATGTCACGATAATGGACAATGCGGCGGCTACGTTCAACCTAATGGGTTCAGTGTACAGCCAAACAGGGGGATTGGCAGTTACAGACTACACTTCGAGAACCGCTGGCGTGCTTAACGTTATAGGAGGCATGATTGTCCAGAACCTTTATGCGACTTCCAACGGCGGTACGGGTTCTGCGAGAAGAGGATACAACCTTTCCCTTCAGGACCATAATCGATTCTTGGTCAGTTCTCCTCCTTCGTTTCCAACCACCGGAACCTATGAGATTCTGTCTTGGTGGGAATAGAATCTAGAAACGCATTGCAACGGATCGGAAATCGCCAAAAAGTATAGGAAAGAGTCATGCTCTAATTCCGCAGAGTGCTGCAATTGGAAAGTAACTGGCTCTTGTATCGCGACAGACCAATTGCCTCCGGTTAGCCCCTAACTTCTTGTTGACTTTCATTAACTGTTTAAATATATTCTCCATAGCATCTAATGTAAAACTTGAGAGTTCTCTCGGTACTCTATTTTCGGGCAAGGGATAGAAAACAAGACACACTTATTTATTCGCTGAAACAATTTCATGGGACCTGTGATTGCTGCACCTAGTCTCGCGCTGGTTGATGAAGACCATCTGAAAGCGCGTCAAATTTTGCAGCAGATGATTGCACAAATTCCTGAGAGCGTGTACGGGTTGGAACGGCAGATTTTCATCGGCGACCTGGTTGAAAAATTGCCCGTTGAAAGCAGAACCGTCCTCCACACGTTCACCAATTCTTTTTTTCTCCGAATGTTTGCAATCAATGCCTCCGATATCGACTTAGGAGGGTACGGAGGACAAGGTCTTGTTTGGTATAGAGTTTTCGGATCGAAAAAACCCGATCTGACTATTGAAAAACTGGAATTCGATGAGATCAATATTATCATTCAATCGTTGCTGATGGCGCGGCAGCGGCAGGTGTTGTACGAAAACAAGAATCTCGATTTTTCGTACATGATTGAAGACGGGGAAAAAATAGTTCGTTTTCGCGCGGATGCCTATCTGGACCTTGACCAGATTGCGCTCAATATGCGTGCAATCAACCAGACTATTCGTCCTTATAAAGCCCTCGAACTCCATCCCAATATTACCAAAATTGTCAGCCTCGCCCATACCAAGGAGGGGTTGACGCTTGTCACCGGTATCACAGGCTCCGGCAAAAGTTCAACGCTCGACGCGATGATCGACCTGAATAATCATACTGTTGACGGCCACATCGTGATCATTGCTTCGCCGATTGAGTTTGTCCACAGGTCGGACAGATGCATTGTCCGCCACCGGGAAGTGGGGCGCGACGTCCTTTCATTTAAGGATGGCGCGATTCAAGCCCTTCGACAAGACCCTGATATTATTGTCATCGGTGAAATGCGCGACCCGGAGACCATTATGGTATCGCTTGAAATTACCGACAGCGGCCATAAGGTGTTCTCAACACTCCACACGGCTTCTGCGGTAGAAAGCATCGACCGTATCATCGGTGAGGTTCCTCCGGTGGAACAGGAGAGAGTACGGAATAGAATGGCCGACGTGCTGCGGTGTGTGATGTCGCAGAAACTGATACCGAGCCTCGACGGGAAGAGGGTGCTTGCCCGCGAAGTGATGGTGATGACGCCGTCGGTGCGTTCTGCCATCAAGAACAATAACACCGGTGAAATCTACCAAATGATCCAGGAATCCGCTGATCAAGGGATGACGACGATGGAGCAGGACCTCAAACGATTGTTTGTCCAGAAGAAAATTTCGCTCGAGTCTGCGATTAATTTTTCAAACAATAAGAAGCGGATGCAGCAATTGCTGGGAACCGGCACACAGTCGTAGCGGTCGCAAAGGTTCGTTGCGGTGAGCGGAGGTTGCGGAATCGGTTCAATGATCCACCAAACTCATGAAGCGGCACTAAAAAAAATATTGCTTTACTTTTGTGTTTTTTGGCGTTTGTAGCGGATGTTTTCTAGCTCGTAACATCAGTCAATAGTACCATACACTACACCGACAGCATTTTATCATGCCCTATTCGAAAGGAGAAGGAAAAACTGCCCTAGCTATTTTCGTCGACGGGCTGGACGTTAAATTTGTCCATATCACGTTGAGGGGCAAGCAATTCCATCTCGAAGATTTCAAAACCGTCAACCTCGTAAAAAAACTTGAGGAACGTCAGGCCATATCTGAAGTTGGCAGAGGTTTGGAAGGCG
>CAWJKX010000042.1:0-4622 GCA_963843065.1 uncultured Bacteroidota bacterium | reverse complement strand
TCTGTGCAACCTCAGCGTGCTCTGTGTAAATGTTCCATTCATAAAAATAACTTTCACACTGCAACCATAAGGATAACTCAATGGAGGGCGACCACTCTCACGACCACGAACTAGGGTTCTGGCGGAAATATGTTTTTTCCCAGGACCATAAAGTGATCGGCATTCAGTACGGGTTCACAAGTCTACTTTTTCTACTCTTCGGGTTTACCCTGATGATGATCATGCGTTGGCAGCTTGCGTATCCCGGAGCGCCGATTCCGATCATCGGCTCATGGCTGGGAGAGGATCGCGCTCCGCAAGGAATCATGCTTCCCGAATTCTACAATCAGCTGGGAGCGATGCACGGCACGATCATGGTTTTCCTTGGAATCGTACCGCTCGCTGTCGGCGCTTTCGGCAATTATGTGATGCCGCTGCAGATCGGCGCACCGGATATGGCATTCCCGAAACTCAACATGATGAGTTACTGGGTCTACTTTCTCGGCGGTGTTACGATGCTTTCAAGCTTCATTATGCCCGGAGGCGCGGCGAACTCGGGATGGACTTCGTACCCTCCGTTATCCGACATTGCGACGATCGGCCAGACCGTGTGGCTCTTCGGCATGGTCTTTCTTATCACCTCTTCGTTGCTCGGATCGGTAAATTTTATCACCACTATAATACAGTTACGGGCGAAAGGGCTCACATTCATGCGTTTGCCGTTTTTCGTATGGGCGCAATTTGTGACGTCGTTTCTCCTTCTTCTTGCGTTTCCACCGCTTGAAGCAGCCGGTGTGCTCCAGCTGATGGACCGCCTTGCAGGGACGAGCTTTTTCCTTCCGAGCGGATTGGTAGTAACAGGCCAGCCGTTGAATGTCAGCGGCGGAGGGAGCCCGCTTCTGTGGCAGCACCTTTTCTGGTTTCTCGCTCATCCGGAAGTGTATGTGTTGATTTTGCCTGCGATGGGAATCGTTGCCGAGGTCATTGCAAATAACACGCGTAAGCCGTTATGGGGATACAAATCGATGGTCTACGCGACAATATTTCTCGGATTCATGTCTTTTCTCGTTTGGGCCCATCACATGTTCATGACCGGCATGGGAACGATCATCAGCACTTTTTTCCAGACGACGACGATGATCATTTCCATTCCGTCGATCATTATTTTAACGGCGCTTTTTATTTCTTTGTGGGGGGGCTCGATACGATTCACAACGCCGATGCTTTTTGCTCTGGCATTTCTTCCTATGTTCGGGATCGGCGGCTTGACAGGGTTGCCGCTCGGATTATCGGCAACTGATATTCCGCTGCATGATACGTATTATGTGATCGGGCACTTTCATTATGTCGTCGCGCCGGGTACGATTTTCGCCCTTTTTGCCGGCATCTATTATTGGTTCCCGAAGTTGACCGGAAGAAAGATGAACGAAGTGCTCGGCAGGATACATTTCTTCGGTTCCTTCGTCTGTATGAACGCCATCTTCATGCCGATGTTCATCGTCGGCCTTGCCGGCGTTTCGCGGCGTTTGTGGGACGGCGGCGCACAATATGCTCATGCACAACCTGTGCTTCATTGGAATGAGTTCATGTCCCACGGCGCATGGGCGCTCGGTGTTTTCCAGCTCTTTTTTATTGTGAACCTCTTCTGGAGTATCCGGAAAGGGAAGAAGGTGGAAGAAAATTATTGGCATGCGACAACGCTTGAGTGGGCGACGCCGACTCCGCCGCCTCATGGAAATTTTACTATCGTGCCCGAAGTTTTCCGCCCGCCGTACGAATACAGCGTTCCCGGCGCAAAAAAAGATTTTACACCGCAGAACCAACCGATGGAGGCCTAAACAGCAATGGAAATTCCCTACACAATAAAGGCGCGGCCGGATACAGGGCTGATCAACGCAAAACTTGGAATATGGCTGTTTCTTGCATCGGAAGTTATGCTGTTCGGGGCGCTCTTCTCTTCATACATTCTGCTGAGAGTGGGCGCAGTCGAATGGCCTCATCATGTTCTCGACGTTCCTCTTGCGACAGTTAACACTGCTGTACTCATCACCTCGAGCATCACGATGGTGATGTCGTGGGCATCATTGATGATGAAAGATTTCAGGAAATACAAGTTGTATATGGGGGCGACGATCCTTCTTGGCTTTATTTTCCTCACGATTAAATATTTTGAGTATTCGCATCATATTGAGGTTGGGGAAATCCCCAGCAAGAGTACTTTTTTTGCCATCTATTTTACGATGACCGGACTTCACATGCTTCACGTGATCGGCGGAATGATTGTGAACTCTTATTTCTGGGGGCCCGGAAGCAAAATGTGGAAAACGGAATCCCGAGCGATTCACGAACCGGGTCGAGGTTGCCGGGCTCTACTGGCATTTTGTCGACCTGGTGTGGATATTTTTATTTCCCGTCCTTTACTTATTGTAGGAGAACACATGGAACTCTCGCACGCCGAAGACATCAAGAAACACATAAAGGTCTATATCTCGGTTTTTGCGACGCTGCTGGCGCTAACAATCATCACGGTGACGATCTCGTATTTCAATCTCAGCGTGGTTCCGGCAATTATCGTTGCACTGATCATCGCCTCGGTGAAAGGTTCACTCGTCGCCAGTTATTTTATGCATTTGATCTCTGAGAAGAAAATGATCTACGCGGCGCTCAGCCTCACGGTCGTTTTTTTCCTCGTGCTCATTTTTATTCCACTTCTCGCCATGTCGGATAGGATACATTGAACTATGTCGCTCAAAGCATTTCATGTCGTTTTTATCTCTCTCTCGATTCTTTTATCGCTGGGGGTCGGGGTATGGGGCGTTCAATCGTTCGTTTCGGATTCAAATGACGTCGGCATTCTCGTTGGTCTCTTTTTTATCCTGCTGGGTATTGGCCTGGTCTACTATGAACTGAAATTCATTCGTAAATTTAAACATGTAGGGTATTTATGAAAAGAAATATGAAACTGGCAGCCGCTTTTGTATTAGTGATTATGGTTCTGTGCTTTCCGGATCCTGTATTCGCATGCGGATCGTGCTACGGCGCTGCTGATTCGCCCGCGACTAACGGAATGAATTTTGCCATCCTCAGTATGATCGGGATTACCGGAGGCGTGCTTGCTGCGATAACGTCCTTCTTTTTGTATTTACGTAAACGTGCTCAAATGTACCTTGCAGTCGATACCGAACATCCGACAAACGATAATGGAGGCATTCATTAAATGAAAAAATTTTTGAACCTTCCTGTCGACGGCTCTGCGCACGGGCCGGCCATCGATAACATGCTGGCAGTCATCCACTGGCTGATGTTAGCCTTGTTTATCGGTTGGGGAGCATTCTTTATCTACACCCTTATTCGGTTTCGGCAAAAGAAAAATCCGATTGCAAACTATGCGGGCGTCAAAAGCCACGTATCGAGCTATTTGGAAATCGGCGTTGCCCTCTTTGAAGCAGTGCTTCTTATTGGTTTTGCCGTGCCTCTCTGGGCGAAGCGAGTCAACGAATTTCCGAACGAAAAAGATGCGACCGTCATTCGTGTTGTTGCCGAGCAGTTTGCGTGGAATATTCATTACCCCGGCGCCGATGGTGTTTTCGGACGGACTGACATTTCGCTGATCTCGGATGATAACCCGTTAGGGCTTGACCGGAGCGACCCGAACGCGAAGGACGATATTACAACGATCAACCAATTACATGTTCCGGTCAACAAACCGGTGATTATCCGATTGTCGACGAAGGATGTTATTCATAGTTTCAATCTCCCAACAATGCGCATAAAACAGGATGCGATTCCCGGTCAAGTTATTCCGCTCTGGTTCACGCCGACGAAAACAACCGATCAAATGATTGCTGAGATGGCAGAACCGTTCCAATTAAAGCAAGAAGGGACATCGCCAAAATTATTTGAACGGATTGCAATTCAAGACTACATCGGCAAGGACAGCACTGTTATCCTGAAGAAAGGGGATGTGTTCACTCAAGAAATGGTAAAGCCCCTTCTCGATGCTGGTGTAACACAAGTGCTTGCCGCTCCGAACGTCACGACAGAAATTGCATGTGCCCAACTTTGCGGACTCGGTCATTATCGCATGCGCGGGTACCTGAGCGTTGATACGAAGGAAGCATACGACGCATGGATGAAGGATCAGGTATCACAGTTACCTCACGATTCAGTTGCGGTTGCACCATAGTTTCGGAAGGCAGAATTTCGTGAACTACAATAAGAATCTTCACCGCTTCTCACTGTTTACTGCTCTCTGCACATTCTGTTTAGTGATTGCAGGCGGTTTAGTGACGAGCACCGGTTCCAGCCTTGCCGTACCTGATTGGCCCCTTTCATACGGCATGGTGATGCCGCCGATGGTAGGCGGTATTCTTTATGAGCACGGCCACAGAATGATCGCGTCGTTTGTCGGGTTGTGCACACTCATTCTCACGGTTTGGCTCTGGAAGAAGGAGGAACGCCGCTGGGTGAAAGTGCTCGGGATCGCTGCACTCGGCGCTGTCATTACACAAGGGTTGCTGGGCGGGTTGACCGTAATTTTTCTTTTGCCGACAGCGATTTCCGTTTCGCACGCCGCTCTTGCCCAGACTTTTTTTGTGATCGTGTCATCCATTGCGCTCTTCACTTCGCGCTGGTGGCAGCAG
>CAWJKX010000041.1:0-24896 GCA_963843065.1 uncultured Bacteroidota bacterium | reverse complement strand
GTACGCACGGCATTTAAACGGGTTCTCTCCCTTTAACTCGAGCAGAGTTCCAATTTGGTCTAGTATGTCGGCGACTTTTGCTTTTTCCATTTCAATCTCTAAAAGTTTGGTGCGTGCTCCGTCCCTTTGTAAAAATCAGCTACGATTTGCGCGGAGACTTTAGGGTCATCCGTTATCGAAAATAAGTCTAAGTCTTCTTTAGAAATATTTCCTTCGGCGAGCATTTTCGTTTTCACCCAATCGAACAATCCGCTCCAGTATTCTTTACCCATAAGCACGATTGGAAACCTGCTCACCTTTTTTGTCTGGACCAGCGTAATGGATTCGAACATTTCATCAAGAGTCCCGAATCCCCCCGGCATCACGATAAACGCCTGCGCGTATTTAACAAACATCACCTTGCGGACGTAAAAATGGCGAAACGTTGTCAATTTATCTTTGTCAATGTATGGATTCGCACTTTGCTCAAACGGTAAATCGATATTAATTCCTACTGATACGCCTCCCGCCTCTTTGGCTCCTTTATTTGCTGCTTCCATAATACCCGGGCCGCCGCCGGAAATGACACCATACCCGATCCTGACAAATTCCCTTGCCACTTCTTCCGTCATCTTATAATACCGTGTACCAGGTTTTGTGCGAGCAGAACCAAAAACAGTGACACAAGGGCCGACACGAGAGAATGTTTGGAAGCCTTCTACAAATTCTGCCATTATTCGGAAAACTCGCCAAACGTCCTCTTGTGTACGAACAAGTTGATCAAGTTGTTTATCCTGAACGATATCATGTTCTGTCCTTATTGATGCCATAGGTAAATTCCTTTTCGGTTATGACTGAATTAATAACGGCGCTTTACAAAGTTCTCCAAGATAATTTTTCCATACTGCGTTGCGATGGATTCTGGATGAAACTGTACTCCGAATGTTGGAGAATTAATATGCTTCACGCCCATGATGATATCATCGTCAGTCCATGCAGTGATTTCCAATTCTTTAGGGGCACTCGCTTTCTTGATGACCAACGAATGGTACCGAGCGGCCGAAAACTTATCCGGGACCTGCCGAAAAATTCCTCTTCCGGTATGATTAATCGTCGACACTTTTCCGTGGACTACCGTCGGTGCTTTCACGATCTCCCCGCCGAAAGCCTGGCCGATTGCCTGATGCCCGAGGCAGACGCCGAGAATTGGAATGGTCTTATGAAATTTCTTAATGAGTTCGACCGAGATGCCGGCTTCGTTCGGAGTGCATGGTCCGGGGGAAATCACGATGCCCTCCGGGGCCATTTTTTCAATGTCCGAGATAGTGAGCGCGTCATTGCGGGCAACACGGATTTCAACGCCAAGCTCGCCGAGGTATTGAACAAGGTTGAAGGTAAACGAATCGTAATTGTCAATTATCAGGATCATGAGCTATTCGTCTGCCTTCCGCAATTTCTGCACTGCGCTCACCGTTGCGGCAACCTTATCCAATGATTCTTGAAATTCTTTTTCAGGAACGGAATCATGCACAATTCCGCCTCCAGCCTGGAAGTAGGCAACTCCATCATTCACAACGATTGTTCGGATAGCAATACACGAATCAAGGTTGCCGGAGAAATCCAAATAACCGACGGCACCGCCGTACACGCCGCGCTTATTCTGCTCCAGTTCTGCAATGATTTCCATTGCCCGAATTTTCGGAGCGCCGCTGAGAGTGCCCGCAGGGAAGCAAGAATAGAGTGCATCGACAGCGGACATGCCTTTGCGCAGTTTCCCCCGGACGTTCGAGACGATGTGCATGACATGCGAATATTTTTCGATCGCCATGAATTGAGTGACTTCGACGCTTCCGTATTCGCTGATGCGTCCGATATCGTTTCGCCCGAGGTCGACGAGCATGAGATGTTCCGCACACTCTTTTTCGTCCGCCAATAGTTCTTTTTCCAAAAGGACGTCTTCTGCTGCTGTTGTACCGCGACGGCGTGTTCCCGCAATTGGGCGTGTTTCAACAATTCCATTGTCAAGGCGCACCAATAGTTCGGGAGAAGATCCGATAATGCACATGCCCTCCATTCTCAGAAAATAGAGATAGGGCGATGGGTTTACGATCCGCAGCATGCGGTACACGTCAAACGGCTCACCCGTATACTCCATTTTCATTTGTTGCGAAAGAACCACCTGGAAAATATCCCCTTCAACAATGAATTTCTTTGCCTTTTCAATGTTTGAAAGAAAGTCATTTTTGCTCATCAAGTATTGCAATTCGCCGATTGACCCTGCATGATTTACAGCGTAAGGAACACTTTTTTGCAGGATTGTTTTTAGCCTCTTGATTTCTATAACGGCTTTATTGTATTCTTCTAATAATTGATTTTCGGTTGCCCCTGCGGGAATGTACGCATTCGCAACCGCAGAGACATTCCGTTTGACGGCATCGAAAACGAGAAGCGTATCAAAGAACATTAAGGTTGCGTCATTGAATCCGAGAGTGTCCAATTTTGCTGAAGGAATGTTCTCTAAAAGCTGAATCGTTTCATAGCCAAAATATCCGACTGCGCCTCCTGTAAAACGAGGTAATCCATCAACCGGTACTGTTTTGCAATGCGCGAATATTTTCTTTAACGCAGCAAGGGGTTCCATGGAGGCATCGACAAGCGTCGGAAGCACTTGCACATCGGGATGCCGGGGTTTGATTGTGAACGATTTGCCACGAATTTCGAACACCATAAATGGATTGTAACCGAGGAACGTGTACCGGCCGATTTTTTCACCTCCCTCGACGCTCTCCAGTAAAAACGAGTATGGACTTTCATCTTTGAGTTTAAGATAGACCGAAACAGGCGTTTCAGTATCGGCCATCAATTCCTCATAGATCGGAATGATATTTCCGCCGCGCGAGAGCTTTTTGAACTCGTCAAAAGTAGTCATATCCTATCAAACAATAATTGCCGGCCACTGAATAATACAATGTTCTCCTTCAAACCGCTGGACAAGTTTACGAAAATCATCAGGAACAGGCGTAGGAAGATTTGTTTTGTGATTCAGCCAAACATGAACAGCGACGTTTTCAGCAATGATTTCCCCGTTCGAACTCCGCTCCAGTAATCCCTCAAAAATAAAGCTTGTGTTCTTGATGGCGGATATCCTGGAATAGACGTTGATGGTATCTCCGTAGCGCGCGGGCGAACGGTAATCAATCTCATTCCGAGCAAGAACGACATTCGATTCGTTGTTGATCGTGTTGATGTCCACTTTCGCGCCGATCGTGTTCAGATATTCAATTCTTCCAACCTCGAAATAGTGAAGATAGATCGCATTGTGAACGATCCCCTGCCAATCGATCTCATAGTTCCTGACCTTGACGGCAGTCTTGTGGTGAAATACGTGTTTGTCCATTCTTATCGCAACAAGGTCGTGAAAATGTCCGCTGCTTGTTTAACTTGTTCCATCGACACGTCAAGATGCATCACGGCCCGGACGCTGTTGTACGAGCCCAGCGAAACAAGCAGTCCTTTCGATTTCAATACGGTAATAATCTCTTCAGGCAGTCTTCCTGTATTTTCAGTATTGATGATGATGATGTTTGTTTGAACGGTTTCCATGTCGAGAGAGAGTTTCGGCAGCTTGGACATTTTTTCTGCAAAGTATTTAGCTTTCTCATGGTCTTCCTTCAGCCGGTCGACGTTGTGCTCGAGTGCATACAAAGCGCCGGCGGCGATAATGCCCGCCTGGCGCATTCCTCCGCCGAATACCTTGCGCCATTTATGAACACGTTCGATCATTGCCGCCGACCCAACCACTGCCGAACCGACGGGCGCCCCGAGACCTTTTGAAAAGCAGACCGAGACAGAATCGAAATTCTTTGCATATTCCTTTGGATGGATTCCCGTTGCTACCCATGCATTCCATAATCGCGCGCCGTCGAGATGCATCAGCATTTCATGAGATCGGGCAAACGTAGAAATTTTTTCAATCTCATCGAGAGGATAGATTGCTCCGCCGGATCGATTATGCGTATTTTCCAGACAGATCATTCTCGACCGCGGCATATAATACACCTTCGGCCTCATCGCTGCCGTCAGCTGTTCAGCACGGATGACGCCTCTCAATCCGGGCATTGTTTTGACCTGGACCGATGAGATAAGAGACGGGAGCCGCAGTTTCGTAGTTGAAGATATGAGCGTCCTGTTCGCAAATGATCTCATCGCCCGGCTCGGTCTGTGCTTTAATTGCAAGCTGGTTGCTCATGACGCCGCTTGGTACATACAGCGCTTTTTCTTTTCCAAGAAGTGCCGCAACCTTCTCTTGAAGCTTGACAACGGTCGGGTCTTCACCGAACACGTCGTCGCCCGACTTCAGCATTCGCCATTGCCTGCCGCATTGCGGCAGAGGGCTTTGTTACCGTATCACTTCGCAGATCAATGTACGCCATTGTGTTGTCGATTCCGTTTCATGGTTGTTCGAAAAAAAAGGAATTGAATAAGGCTTGCTGCCATCAAGAACCCGGAGATAATTCCGGCGATGCGGGGGAGCCAGTCGCCGTGCCGTGTATAAAACGTTTGCTCGGTTCTCGGTTCAATGACTCTTGTAATGGACGCTTCTGTATACATCTGAGTCTTATCGTACATCCTTCCATAGGGATCGATGAAA
Source organism: uncultured Bacteroidota bacterium (assembly GCA_963843065.1). Classification (GTDB taxonomy): domain Bacteria; phylum Bacteroidota; class Ignavibacteria; order UBA10030; family UBA8401; genus JAGVPT01. The sequence goes on along the minus strand of CAWJKX010000041.1, from coordinate 20,266 downwards.
CAAGAAATGCCGCCGTTTGCACAACGAACGACCCATCTCCTGTTTTCGATCGCACGCAATACTGCAAATTGACAATGCTGCCGTGCTCCCGAAGTATTCCCCCACCAGCTGTCGTTAGTTATAAAAACCATGAACTCAGCCCCGCGCTTCACAAACGCGCTGACAAACTCCGGGAAAATAGACTCATAGCAAACCATTGCCAGGAATTTCGTATGAGATCTCGAATCTTCAAACACCGTACTATCCTTCCCAATTCCCCAATTGCTGATGCCTACGCCCCATCGAAGCGGCTCGATCAGGAAAGGGATCGACTCGGCGTACGGAATGCGCTCTGCAAAAGGAACAAGCCGCATTTTTGCGTACGATTGAATGTGTTCGTTTTTCGGTTCAAGATATAAAATGGAGTTATATGAGTCATAGTGGACATTCGTTCCACGAATGACACTGCTCGCCGCCGGCGATTTGCCTGCCTCGTAATATTTATAATCAATGTACCCGCTTACGATCGATGTGCCGAGCGAATCAAGAATTCCTTGTACCTTCTCACATTCGTCCTTCATAATCGGAAGGTCGAACAAAATTGCAGTTTCAGGCCACACGCTCATTTGCACACCGGCTTTCTTCTGTTCGCCCGTTATTTCCAGAAATTGTTGAACTTGTTTCTCCCTTCCTGCAAGAGTGCTTGCGCCCTCCCATTTCGCCCACGGATCGATGTTTGGCTGCACAATACCCACTCTTAGCGAAGGGTTTTGGAAGGATGAAAATCTCGTCTCGTCGATCGTCAAGCTGTAAAGGCTCGGCAAGAGATAAACGACAGCAATTGCAGCCGTCGCAAGGAGATTGACTTTCATCGACATTCTCTCCTTCTCGCGCATCATATTCATCAAGAGAACGAAGAATAATACATTGATGATGAGAAGCCAGAACGAAATTCCGTACACGCCTGTAAATTCTGCAAACTGGATTTTTCCAAGCTCATACGTTTGTGTGTTTCCAAGAGTGAGCCACGGAAAAGCGAATTCGCCGAGCGCATACAGCCATTCAAAAGTAATCCAGATGAATGGAAGCGAGACGAGGCCTGCGATCAGTCCGAAATTCTTCCTCACAACAAGATATGAAAGAACAATCACGCTAAAGAAAAACGGTTCCCAGACAAGAACGAGCCCTCCCGCGAGCATCAGAAACGGGTCCTTCGCATGAGTGAATCCGCCTACCCAGTAAAGTGCGATGCATGATGCAACAAAAAAAGAAAGGTATGAGTAGAGGAATTGTCTGCGAAGAGAGCGAAGCCGCTCGATTAAAAGCAGCAGTGGCACCAGCGAGATGCATGCCAGCGGCCCCAGGGGGAGTGGTGGGAACGAACAACCGAATAATATGCCCGTCGAGAGTGCAAGAACGATATTGGTTCGTGTTGCGTGTTTCGTTTCAATGAAATTATCCACGAAGAATTTAAATCGAAATAATAGTAAATAAATGTAGAAAGAAGAAACGAATTTTGCAAATGAAGTTTATTACTTCATTTTCGCGTCTTTCCGAATAAATCTAACTTCGGTAAATTCCCATGCCGCAATCAAGCACGTAGCACATGCCCAACCGATAACTGCTCCGCCAGCTATGTCCGACGGATAATGAACGCCAATATACGGCCGCGAAAGTGCGATGAGTGAAGCCAGCGAAAACCATCCCCATGCCTGCTTGCGGTAGTAGTGCGAAAGAACCGTTGCTCCCGCGAAATTATTCACGGCATGAGATGAAGGAAACGAGAACCCGCTTCCGCAATCGACCAGAAGGCGAACGCCTTGTAATGCATGACATGGGCGAACTCTGCTGAAAAGATTTTTTAACACTGAACTGCTAAATTGGTCGCTCACGATTATGGAAAGCACCAGAAGAATGCCCGCGGTTCTTCCTATCCTCCCTCCTCGGATCATCAGCCAAAGCCAAAGAAAAGCAGCAACCGCCAGCGCAAGTTTATGTTTGTTGAGGTCGGTCAAAAACGGCATCAGCCAATCCAAGACCGGATTGCTGATGGTATGATTGATGAAGAAAAAAAAGGCTTTGTCGATCGAGTAGAGAAATTCGGACATTAGCTTTGCTGTGAATATAGAGCTGAAAACCCCCCAGGCGGCAAATATAGATATAATGGAATTGCTTACGATTTTGAATTGATCATGGCGACTGCATATGCGGCTGCGCCGTCTCCGGCGCCGATAAAACCTAAACCCTCGTTGGTTGTCGCCTTTACTGAAACGTTGGCAGCATCCAACTTCAGAGTGCGGGCAATGTTGTTTCTCATTTGATCAACATACGGTGCGATCTTCGGCTTTTGCAGCACTATTGTCGAATCGACGTTGATAATTTCAAAATGATGTTCAGCAATCAGTTTGGCGACGTACTCTAATAATGTGATGCTCGATATGTTCTTGTACTGCGGATCGGTGTCGGGAAAATGCTTTCCGATATCCCCAAGGGAGGCCGCACCAAGGAGCGCATCGGCAATTGCGTGAAGCAGAACATCAGCGTCGGAATATCCCAAGAGCCCTTTATCAGATGGAATATCCTCTCCACCGAGAACAAGTTTTCTTCCGGTGACCAGCTTATGGACGTCAAACCCGAAACCTATTCTATTCATGGTTAATACTGTATGGCCGATTGATTAGTTGATATTTCTGAATACTCCCAAAAGTGCGGCTTGGCGAGAGGCAATTTTTCAGATATCTCTTAAGTTGATGGTCGTGATGATTGTCCGCATTATTTGATTGAGAAGCCGATGAAGAGATTTTTCGGCTCATTCCATTCGACAAAGACATCTTTTACGTGAGCCGACCGGGGACCGACTTTCAAATGATTGATGAGTTCTTCGATAAGCGAACGATCCCCTTCCACCTCAACATGCACCGTATCATCGTAGTTATTTCTTACGAATCCCTTCAAACCAAGTTCGACGGAATGACGATTGACAAACCAGCGGTAGCCGACGCCTTGTACAAGCCCTTGCACGGTAATAATTGCATGAACATCCATAGTCAAACGAACTGTTCAAAGAAGAGGAGCTTTATTCTTCTTCTGCCAACGGCAGATTCCAGTGAAGCTTCTTGATAAACTTGTCCGATAATTCTGAAATCAGGATTCCGATGACAATAAGGAGAGCGCCGAGCATTCCCAACATACCCAAAATTTCACCTAAAACAAAGTATGCCAGCACCGCTGAAATGACGGGCTCGAGAGTGAACAGTATCCCGGCTCTCGTCGGAGTTGTGTCCTTTTGAAAACGCGTTTGCGTATACGTTGTGACGACGGTTGCAAGAAACACGGTATAAAATAAAAGTCGCAGAAGATTCCATGTGAAGTGGATTTGCGGAACTTCAAAAGGAACAAGAATCCATCCCAGAATCGCCGTGATGGCGATTTGAAGGAATGCAAGGGGAAGGAGTTCTTCTTCTTTTGAATAGATATCAAGGTAAACGATGTAAAAGCCGAAGAGGAACGCGGCGACAAGAGTTAACGTATCGCCAAGATTAAAACCTGAACCGCTGGGGGATGTTAGAAAATACAAACCGGCAGTCACAACGATCACGCCGATGAGATTTCCCGGTTTTGGAATACGGCGGCCGACGAACATTTGCGCTGCGGGAGTGAAAACGACCATCATTCCGGTAATGAAAGCCGATTTCGATGCGGTTGTTATTTGCAGGCCGTATGTCTGGAGAATGAGTCCGGCGCCGAGCAACACACCGAGAATGACACCCTTCCGAATTGTAGAGCGTCGAATAGAATGCAGGCGGGGGAAAAAAAACGATCCAAAGATGATCGATCCAAGAGTGAAGCGAATTGCCACGAACAAAAAAGGGGAGACATCCGCAAACCCCAGTTTCATGACGACAAATGTCCCGCCCCAAATAGCCGTTGTCGCAAGCAGGACAAGTTCCGCTTTTTTCCGAGAGGTCATGTTTAAACGTTGTCCCTCCCGTACTCGTCAAAGAGCTTCGCCCATTTCGATTCGGTGCGCACTTTCCGCATCATGCTCTTCCCTTTCAGCGGCCACCAAAGATAATCGTGGTACAAATACGACCCGAAAACAAAGCCGTACACCAGCGGCGTATGAAAAAAGAATTTTTGAATCGATTTCAGCGGACCGAACCAGAAGAAGTCGCCCGCTCGGCTCGCCAGATTGTCGCCGACAGTGAACCCAAAATTCACATTAGAAATATCTTCGCCGACAATTTCGATGTCGTGTGGGTCGGCGCATCCGAGCTTGTCTTCATGCGCCAGCCGAAGGTATTTGATGCTGAGCGGGTCGAATCCCATCATTTTTGCGGCCACGGCGTCAATAGCCACCTGGTCTGCGCTCGCAAGGATATAATCTTTTTCCACCGGTATCATCGTCCGCGGTCCCGGACCGTTGCCGCACAGGGTGCCGTCCATAACGGCAAATATCCCTGTATGAATCTCTTTTTGAATGGCAAGGAGGTCGACCAGCGTTTCATGAATCCAAGAGTGGGTGTAATGCCGGCGGGTATTAAGCAAGCCGCCAAAAGCATTTTTCATCGCTCCCGTTGTCGTTGTATAGATGTGAGTCTTCACCGTCGGTAGATGGACGATGTTTTTCCCGAAAAAATATTCGGGAAGATGAATCCCGTGGGGGTAGACTTTGTTCAGCGCGTGCATCCGAGCTTTCGGTTCGTAAAGGATCCACTTGATTTCGTCCGCATTAAAATTGTACCGCTCTTCAATTGCGTACTTTTTATAGATCGGGCTAAGCTTGTTGAGTTTCTCCCCACGATACGGGTCGGTAACAACCGTGTTATTATGGACGGAGACCAAATCCGAATACCCACTGTTCCTCAGCGCTTTCACCGTCCCCTCCAACTGCCATGGTGTTGTATTTGCGCTGAGGTAAGGAAAGTGCCAGCTGATGTTGTCTTTCAGAATTGTTTGGGATGATTTCGAAAGCGCTTGTTCGACGCCTGCAAGCTTAAGAAGCTTTTCATAGTCCGAAAGTATTGATGACGGATGAGTCTTGATAACCGCGACGCGGGGGTGAATCATGGTATTGTCCCTCAGATTATGGAGAATTTATACAACAAATATATAGAATTTTTCGGAAAGCACCAATAGCATGCAGGGCGGGATCATTTGCTCCTATTGGCTTCTTAAATGGGCTTTTCACCCTGAACCAAGGATGGTGGCGTACTAGGCCTCCCTCGCTCAGTGCATCCACTTCAAAGTCCCCTATTGCCGCAGCTCACAGGAATAGGCGGTGGATCAGCTCGATGTTCAGCTACGATCCTTTTCCATTCGGTACTGAGGTTTCGCGAATTTGGCAGCCGATTTTCGGCGCAGCAATGCCCTGGAGCACGATGAGAGAAATCGAAAACACATTAATGGTAGATAATTACAACGCATGAAAGAAACCAAAGGCAGAGGTTGATAAACATGGACCTGTCTCTGAAAATAATTGCGACAGAATTTTCCCCCATGTTCTTTTTCATGACAAGAAAGAGGTATCGGAAGATTCCGAAGAGAACAAATATTGTCGTGAAGATAAGATTGTCTGATCCAAAGGCATTTACAGTTCGGTCTGCAACCGTATACAGAGCATAAGATATTGCCATTCCAGATGAAGTAATCACCATCGTGCTGTCGAGAAAGCTAATATCGTACTGCTGCAGCACTTTACGTTCTGATGTGCTATCCGCAAGCTGGAACAGGACAATCTCTCCCCGGCGTTTTGCCAGTGCCAGGAAGAGCGAGAGGAACATTGTGCAGAGAATTATCCAGTGTGAGATCATCACGTTGATGACCTCTGCACCGGCAAGAACCCGCAGCATAAAGCCGGAAGCGATGATGAAAACGTCGAGGATGACAATTTTCTTCAAGGCCACTGAGTACAAAAGTTGGAGAACAAGATACGAAAGAAGGACGATTTGAAAGCCCTGTGGAAGCGAAAATCCGACGAGAGCAGCTGCACATAAGAGAACAGCGCTGAAAAAAGAGGCGGCTGGAATCGAAATCGCACCGGACGCGATTGGCCTATTCCTTTTCAGCGGGTGGGATGCGTCTGCTTCTTTGTCGAAGATGTCGTTGAATACATAGACTGCACTCGAGACGACGCTAAATGAGATGAATCCTTTGAGCGCGACGATGAACAACTGCGGTTCAAAAAGATGTTTTGAGAAGACCAACGGAGCAAAAACAAAAGTATTTTTGATCCATTGCGAAGGCCGGAGAAGTCGAAAGTAGTGGTTCATTTTTCTTCGTGTGAAGGTTTGTCGTTTGACACCTGCAGCTGCCAAGTTCGCCTAGAACACTGCCGGTTCCTCATAAATCCCAAAGTGCTCGGCTAAAGCATTGCACATTTCACCAAGTGTAGCATATGCGCGTGTTGCTTTGAGCAAAAGCGGTATGAGGTTGGAGCCGTCTACGGCTCCTTGCTGCAACTCAGAAATTGCTTGTTCAACATCATTCGCATTTCTCCCATGCCGTAATGCCGCGAGACGCCTCTTTTGCTTGGCTTCCACTTCGGGTGTGATGGTAAGGATAGGGATATCAATCTCTTCCTCATTCTCAACATATTCGTTGACGCCGACTATTATTTTTTCTTTCCTGTCAATTTCACTCTGGTAGCGGTATGCTGCTTCCGCTATTTCGCGCTGGAAGAAGCCTTCTTCAATGGCGGGGATAACCCCGCCAAGCATGTCGATCTTTTCAAAATACCGCTCAGCCTCTTCTTCCATTCTCGTCGTCAGTGCCTCCACAAAATAACTTCCTGCTAACGGGTCTATCGTGTTGGCGACGCCAACCTCGTGGGCGATAATCTGTTGAGTGCGAAGCGCTATTTTCGCAGCCTTATCGGAAGGAAGCGCCAAGGTTTCGTCCATAGAATTAGTATGGAGCGATTGGGTTCCCCCCAACACACCCGCCAGAGCCTCCAAAGCAGTCCGGACGATATTATTCTCAGGCTGCTGCGCCGTGAGCGAGCAGCCCGCGGTCTGTGTATGAAAGCGGAGCATCCATGACTTCGGATTTTTTGCTCCGTACTTATACCGCAGCCTTTTTGCCCAGATGCGCCGAGCGGCGCGAAATTTCGAGATTTCTTCAAAAAAATCTAGATGAGAGTTGAAGAAGAAAGAGAGGCGGGGGGCAAATTCATCGATATCCATTCCTGCAGCAATTCCAGCTTCAACATACGCAAAACCGTCTGCCAAAGTAAAAGCTAACTCCTGAACTGCGGTTGAACCAGCTTCCCGTATATGATAGCCGCTTATTGAAATAGGGTTGAATTGAGGAAGTTCTTTCGTGCAGTATATGAACATATCGGTAATGATTCTCATCGACGGAGACGGAGGATAAATCCATTCCTTCTGAGCGATGTACTCTTTCAGAATGTCCGCCTGGATCGTTCCGCGCAACAAGCTTGCGGCGACTCCTTGCTTTTCAGCAACCGCGATATAGAATGCCAGCATCATCGCAGCGGGAGCATTGATGGTCATGGACGTCGACGCTTTATCCAACGGAATTCCTTTGAAGAGAATCTCCATATCGGCCAGCGAACTTATCGAAACGCCACAAATTCCTACCTCGCCTTCTGAAAGAGGATCGTCAGCATCCCGCCCCATTAAGGTTGGTAGGTCAAATGCCGTCGACAATCCTGTCTGACCGTGTTCCAGGAGATATTTGAACCTCTCGTTTGTATCTTCTGGAGTTCCAAACCCGGCAAATTGCCTCATTGTCCATAATTTTCCGCGATACATGTTGCGATGGACTCCACGCGTGTATGGAAATTCACCAGGAAATCCAATATCAGAAAGGTAATTGAGGTTCTGGATATCATCAGGAGTATAAAGAGTTTCGATCGGTTCACCGCTGACAGTAGTGAATTTGACATTATGCCTTTTTCCTACCTTACCGGCATATTGATTCCACTCATCTTTCGCGCGCTTGATTGAATCGAGGCTGTTTGCATCAGGCATGCGTTCTTCCCTTCCGTTCTTTCTTTATGCTTGAATTTTCTTCTACAAACACAGTATAACTAACGCTAGAACAATCTCTTAATAATTTTAATCTCCATCGGGTTCGATACCTCTTCGCCCGCGCCGTCATTCCGGCGAAAAGCGGAATCCAAAATCTGAATGCCCGCCAAGACTGGCATGACCAACTCTTCTCTTTGTGCGGCGAGAACTATTTACTTTCACGAAGTCCGCATAAACCTTCTATCCAGTTCACCGATGGAGATCTTCACTACAACCGGACGGCCGTGGGGACAAACGTACGGCATTGATGTTGCAAAAAGCTGGTCGATCAGTACCCTCATCTCGATTTCGGAAAGTTTATCACCAGCTTTGATAGCTGCTTTGCACGAAAACGATTTCGCCACATTATCCCGCGAATCAAGTTTCACCCGATGTTGATTATTCTTGAATTCGTCAAGAATATCCTGCAGGATGCTCCCTTCCATGCCTGCTTTGACGTCGGTGGGGACGCCTTCAAGCACGACGGTGTTCTTTCCAAACAGTTTCAGCTCAAATCCTATTGCCTGCAAATGGGGAATCAACTCTTTCGCAAGGGCAAAATCGCCCGGCGATAATTGGACGGTATGCGGAAACAGCAATTGTTGAGAGACCGGAACGGCGTTCTCAAAGCTTGCAAGCGCGCGTTCGTACAACACCCTCTCATGAGCTACATGCTGGTCGATAATCATGAGGCCGGTCCTGATTTGCGAAAGAATATATTTATTGTGAAGCTGCCATATCCCCTTTCCTTCCTGAGCCTCGTTCTCTCGCGTGCCGTGTGCAAATTGCTGCGGTCTGGCAGTTTCCGGCAGCGGGATTGTCGGAATATCTGAGAACAATTTATCGAGATTCAACGAATCGCGTTGTGCCGATGCTTGGCTGAAATTGGAAGATGGAGTTGAAAAAATGTTTTTTTCAGAGCTGCCGAAATCGCCTGTGAAATGCTGCGGAAGCGCGGCATGCCGTAATGAAGCAAAGGAACGGTCGAAACTCTTAGCGCCGTTCATATCCAGGGAAGGAACAAGATCGTTTGAACCGAGAGATTTCCGAACGACAGAAATAACAAAACGGTAGATGCTTTGCTCATCGGCAAACTTAACTTCCATTTTCGATGGATGAACGTTGACGTCAACTTTGTGCGGGTCGAGCTCCAGAAAAACGAGATAAAACGGAAAATTTCCTTTTTCTATTAAATGTTCGTATCCGGAAAAAATTGCATGATTGATCGACCGGTTGACGATCGGGCGTTTGTTTAAGAATAGATACTGATCAACCCGCGACTTTCGAGCGAAATCAGGCTTGCCGATAAAGCCTGAAATTGAAAGCAGCTCGGTTTGTTCATCAAATGGAATAAGTGTCTCGAAATGACGTTCCCCGTAAAGATTTTTCAATCGTTCTTCGATGCTGCCGGACTTTAAGTCGAGAAGATCTTCTCCGTCGCTTGTAAAGTGGATGGCGACGTCCGGTCGCGACAACGCGACACGTTGGACAACATCGTAAATATGTTTGAATTCCGTATTGTTCGATTTTAGAAAATGCCGCCTGGCGGGAGTGTTGTAAAAGAGGTTCCGCACCGATATTATTGTCCCGGGTTGGGTACTCGTTTTCGATTGTTCTTTAAGATCGCCTCCTTCAATTCGCACCAATGTTCCCACATCGTCTGTCAAACGGCGCGTTTTGAGTTCTACATGCGCAACCGCGGCAATTGAAGCCAGCGCTTCTCCACGAAAGCCGAGAGTTCTGATGTTTTCGAGGTCTTCGTATGATTTTATTTTACTCGTTGCGTGCCGGCCAAAAGCGATCGCTGCATCTTCGTCGTTCATCCCCGATCCGTTATCAGAGACTTGAATGAAGCTCTTCCCCCCTTCTTTTATTGCGATCGAAATTAAAGTAGCGCCTGCGTCGATCGAGTTCTCGACTAATTCTTTTACAACTGATTCAGGGCGCTGAACTACCTCTCCCGCGGCAATTTTGTTCGCGAGTTGTTCCGGTAATATGGTGATTGTGCCTGCCAAAAAACTCCTGTGTTAATGTACGGTGTGCAGCATTTGATTCATCAAAAGAAAACTCATGCGGATTCTTTTTCGAATAATGCATCGATGAACGCGCGAGAATCGAACGGCTGCAAGTCATCAATCCCTTCCCCAACGCCGACAAAGCGGACGGGAATGTTCAGTGACCGGTTGATAGCAATAATAATTCCCCCCTTGGCCGTTCCATCAAGTTTGGTAACGACCAATCCGGTAAGTCCCACCGCTGCATTGAATTGATTTGCCTGCTGGATCGCGTTCTGACCGGTCGATGCATCGATCACCAGAAGAACCTCGTGCGGCGCTTCTTCGGCGCATTTTTTTATTACCCGTTTGATTTTTTTAAGTTCTTCCATCAAATTAACTTTTGTGTGCAGTCGTCCGGCGGTGTCAATAATGACAACATCTGCATTTCGAGCCTGAGCGGCTTTCACCGTATCGAATGCGACAGCTGCGGGGTCCGATCCTTGAGCCTGTTGGACGATCATGACGCCGGCACGCCGGGCCCAAATTTCGAGTTGTTCGTTGGCAGCTGCCCGGAACGTATCCGCAGCGCCAATAAGTACGTTTTTACCGGCCGCTTTATAGTTGAAAGCAAGTTTCCCAATCGTCGTCGTTTTTCCAACCCCGTTCACGCCGACAACCATGATGACGTACGGCTTCGAACCTGCGGGAGTCGCAAATGGATCAGCGTTGTTTTTCGTTAAACCATTTTCAAAAACGTTGGAAATCGATGCACGAATTAAGGCATTAAGTTCGTCAGGATTTTCATAGCGTTGTTCTTTGGCTTGCAGTTTCACCGCTGAAAGAATGAGCTGCGTTGTTTCTACCCCGACATCCGCTCCAATGAGAATCTCTTCCAGTTGATGGAGAAACTCATCGTCGACACTCCCTTTGGCAAATACCAACCTGCTGATTTTCGTAACGAATGCATCGCGGGTTTTCGCGAGACTGTTCTTTAGACGCGTCAGCTTTATTGAATCGAAAAAACTCATGAGCGCGTCTTGTTCTTTTCAGTTGAAAGGACAACCGTAAATCGCTTTACGTAGACGATGAATGAAAAAACGAGCAATACGACACTGACGTCCAACGAGATCACATGAATAAGTGAAAAAATACGATAATGAACCATGGAGAGTACCAAGCGTTAAAGCAACAAACGACACAGCGAATTTTCCGGCCATATTGGAGGGAAGGATAATTCCTGTTCGTTTTCGGATGTATAATCCCCCCAGAAAGATGACGATATCCCTACACAAGACAAGAAGGGCAAACCACAGAGGAATATCGCCAAAAATCAGCAGTAAAACAACAACGATGCCGACGCCGATTTTATCGGCAAGTGGGTCAATGACTTTGCCCAATTCCGACTCTTGATGGAATAGGCGGGCGAAATATCCGTCAAGAGCGTCGGTGGTCACGGCGAGGAGTGTGAATAAGACTGCATACTCCCTGTTGTGCTCTATCGGTGAAAGAAAAAAATAAACTACCGGAGCCATCAGAAGAATGCGGCTTGCGCTTAACATGTTGGAGACTGTCCAGGGATTTTCTTTCATCGATTACCTGATGATAGCAAATTTTCCGAGTTTAGTTCTAACTTCATTGTTGTTCGCATCCAATTGAGTCGCCATGAAGATGTATACGCCGGAGCCGACGGACCTTCCATGTTGGTCCGTTAAATTCCAATCAAGTCCGGCAGCACGAGTATCTCCAGCAATAGATACGACTTTTACTCCATTCGTTTCGAAGATATCAATACGGCAATACTGGGGGAGGTTCGCAAACGTAAGATGATTTCGACTCGCGTCGACACTCGAATACCTCAATGGGTCCGGAAAGACAATAATATTATCGAGATTATTTATGTCAATGACAAGAGAAACAGATTGTCCTTTTCCGTCATTAAGTGATTCTCCGTTGATATTCTGAATGTTCTCGCTTGCGTTCAAATCCATTTTGAGGCCGATGGGAGTAAGGTGTTCATTATCCTGAAGAGAAAGATAGACTTTTGACCGCGAAGCTGTATCAAGCCTAACATTTTTCAATGCAAACGCTCTCAAAGCATTCGAAAAATGATAGTTTGTTATATCCAGCGCGGAAGCCGAAAGAGTATCATTGAATTCAATCAACAAAAGGGATTGAGTAATAAACGACGCTTTCTCGATGTAGAAGGTATGTGTTTGCTGAAGCGGTGCGAAGAATGAAGATTGCTGCAGCGTATCTGCTTCCATGCCGTAAATATCGAACAGGTTCTTAATTCGAACATAATGCGAGTCCTTCGCGAACGGTTGAGTAAAGGTGAGCAAGAGTTTCGAAGGGCTATGAACCGCAATTGATGCCGGTTTCAGTGTATCATCGACACATATCACGGCGACGGACAATCGGTTTTGATCGACGGGAACCGACAACCATAAAGAAATTTGAGTAAGAGTCTGCTGAGCAATCGAGTCGACTCGTGCCGGGTTGTGCGGCATGGTCGACACGGAAATGGAATGGTCGCTCTCTGCCGGATTTACCAACGACACAGCGTACCAATATGTTTTTCCAGCTATAACTGTTGTGTCAAGAAAGCTTGTACCAGTCACGCTTGCCAGGAATATCTGCGGCTGCGTTACGGTATCCCGGTATACTTTATGCGTGGAAGAAGGAGCAGGGGAGTTCCATTGGACCTCGACAGCACGAGCTGAAAGCGGGGTTGCAGAAATTCCCCACGGGGCCTGAGGTTTGGATGCTGTTGACGTGCGTTCGAAGAATCGCACCACTCCATCTGTGTTGAAACCAAACTCCGGAATGCCGTTGCCATTGAAATCGGAAACAAGAACTGAGTTTGATCCCGATGAATGTACCCACACCGGAACAAATCTATGCATCACACTATCATAATTAATAACGTAGAGATATGGATTCAGGCTGAGAAATAATTGATCGTTCGAAGATGCCAAAATCCTGCCTGAAGCTATTCCATTATCGTTTGTGAATCCTGTGTTGACGCCGTAAAAAGTTTGATCCCATATCTTGGTGAATGCATTCACGGAATCGGTCGGTCGATGAGTGAAAATTCGTACCGTCCATGTCGGTGGATCGTACTCCCGCTCTGCGTTTAAATCAAGGTTCGAATGCCCCGCAACCGCAAAATCGAGATGTCCATCTCCGTTAAAATCTCCTGCAGCGAGATAATCACTCGTTTCAAGCAGCCCAGTTGAATCAGTCCATACAAGTTGAAATTGAAACGGCGTTGTCAGCTTGTTTACTTGACGATACATTATCACATTGCCGTTGTAATCTGCGAAGATGATCTCTGCATTTCCCGTACCGGAGAAATCGCCGACCAAACTTCGAGGAGGGCCAAATTGATTGGCCGCCTCTCCCGGAGGCGATGGCATCGGATCGATCAGTTGAGCCATCTGTTGAAACTTATTCTCCCCCATATTTTTGAACACTAAGTATTGCGAACTCGTCGCGCGCGATGAGGTCAGCTTTCCGTCTCCGTCAAAGTCGTACAACTGACTTCCCCAGACGTCTGCCGAATCGACAAACGTCGTATTTGCGAAGAACGAACTCCCTCGCCGTATTCGATGTGAAAAGCTCTGTCGCACCCTCGTCCTGAACCAGCGTAGAGAGTCTTCCATCATTGAACGCGTCCTCCAGATCATGCGGAACCCATTGCCGTGGGATCGAATCGATCGGCGTGAATGCTCCACCGGAATACTGAAATGACATGAGCTTTCCGAAACTGCCGGACGCGTCGTACTTATTCAAAATCACGATAGGTTTTCCGCCGATGACGCGACTTGCATTTAGAATGTAGCCTGCCGGAAGAGTAGGAAGCAATTCCGTAAATCCTGTCGTCGAAATATTTTGATTGGGGAAATTAAAAGTGAAATAATTGGTTCCGCTCAATGCGACAGTTGGGTAACTGGCAGATTTTCCCTGTTTGATCGGTCGCCTGGACATAAAAATCATACTAGTGCTCCCGGTAGAAAATCGGTCTGTGGCAACAGAAACGCATGGTCGAGTTGTATCCCGGAAGAGACCATTTCTTTGAACGTTCCTTGGGGGGAATGCGGGCGATACCAAAGCCCGGCCGAGCACGGCTCATCAACCTTAAAAGTTACAAGCGCACCCTCCTGTGCCTGAATGATGAGTGGAATCCTGAAAAGTGAATCCCAGAACTATCGGGGCTGATCTTGTGATGAGAACGCTCACTCTGCTCTCAACATCGCCACTCTGGATATTTGTTACTTGCAGCCGAAGAGTATAAATTCCTTCTGATAAAGATGTTATGTTCCATAATGCAAGTGTATCATTGATAAAATTACGTTCTCCATAACCAGCGATCTCATTCCATGAACTGGGTGAATCGCCTACGCCAAAATAGACGTACACTGAATCCAATTGATCTGTCGTTGCGGATCCAATGATCGGCACGGTAGAATTACTAAGCTGGGCATCAACCGACGGGGAGACGATCTGGACAACATTCCTTTGGGGCAAGGAGAGCAACACCCTTGCATTAACCATTCCTGCTCCGTAATAATTGTCCCACCCTTTATCTCCCAAGTCTATTGCCCCGGCCAGCAGATTTGCCCGAACTTCGTCGTTGGTCAACGGAGGGGCACTGGAACCGCTCCCCGACTTCATTTGGGCGAGGCTTATCAAAAGCGAAGCGACTGCTGAAACATGAGGCGCGGCGGCCGAGGTACCTGTAAATGATGATTGGTAGCCCCAGCCAAGAGCCAATGTTGGGATAGATTCTCCGGGAGCCATCAATGCCAGCGACGGGCCATAGGAAGAAAAGAGCGAACGCGCATTGGCTTGTGAAAGTGATCCGACGGAAATTACTTCACTGAAATCGGAAGGGTAATGAGGATAACTTGTTCCATCATTGCCGCTTGAAGCAACCAATACAACATTTTTCTCGTGCGCATACTGAATGACATCTCTCATCACCGGCGATAATATGACATCGCCGAAACTCATGTTCAGAACCTGAACGCCGTTATCTGCGGCATACATTATTGCTGCCGCAATGTCAGCATCCGTTCCATTGCCGTTCGCATCGAATGCACGGAGGGGGACGATCTGAGCTATCGGAGAAATACCTGCAATTCCTATTTTATTATTTACCTGTGCTCCGATGATTCCAGCCACGGCAGTGCCATGTCCGTTTTCATCCATCGGATCATTGTTCCTGCTGGACCAATCGCCGCTGTCGGGATTTTGCGCAGTGACAAAATTATAGCCATGCCAATCGTCGATGTAACCGTTGCCGTCGTCATCGATTCCATTATTACGCTTATCGTTTTCGGCATTTGTCGAGCCCTGATTCCCCCGGATTAATATAAATTCTGGAAGCAATGTCAGGATGTGTATAATCAACTCCGGTATCGAGCACTCCGACGATAACTTGCGGAAGGGGCTGGTCAAAAAAACCGCTCGCCCAGAGTTCAAAAATTCCAATCCTGTCCAGATCCCACTGACTTGATGCGGCGGAGTCGTTCGGAAGTTGGTCGATCTTATGGATGTAATTCCGCTGGGCGTATTCAATAAAGGGACTTTGCTGAAGTTCTGCCAACGCGCTCCTGGAAGTTTCGTCATCGGCAAACCTGATATGTGCAATATGTGAAGCGTTCAGCGAGGCGTGAGGTTTGAGACGGCGCACTTACGCTGTACGGTGAGCTTTTCTTTACAGCACTGAGAGAAGAAATTTTTTTGATGGATGGGGTATAACTTCGCGAAGCTACAGCAGAAAAATCTTTATTTATAAGCACTTGATTGAGAACAGAATCGGGAGCATCACTGCGGAATTTTACTATAAGTTCGTTGGGTACGAAATTTTGTGATTGGACTAACGCAGTAAGGAAAAGAGTCCCAACAGCGATGGCAAGAAAAGAGCGAACGCCTTTTAGCCGAAAATCAGCCATACCTATGATTCAAGGCCGTTTTTATCCGTTGTTGTTTCTACTTTAGTCGGAAATTTCCCACCGAAGCATGCCGTGCAATAATTCTTGCCGCCTGTTTGAGGAACAACCTCGAGCATTTTTTCTAATGACAGATAATGAAGGCTGTCGACATCGAGTTCGCGACGGATCGTCTCGACATCTGCATTGCAGCGCACGGCAACCAATTCCTCTTTGCGCGGAAAGTCCATTCCCCAATGGCAGGGACTGACAATCGGAGGCGAAGTGATTCTAAAATGAATTTCTTTAGGCTCAGCTTCTTTCAATAACTTAACGAGTTGCTTTGATGTTGTTCCTCTCACTATTGAATCGTCGACCAGGATGACCTTCTTCCCTTTTAGGACACCCTTGACAGTGTTGTATTTGGTCCTGACTTTCATCTCGCGTTCGCCCTGTTCGGGTTGAATAAATGTCCTCCCGACGTAATGGTTCCGAATAAGCCCGATTTCAAGTTTCGTCGGTATCCCCTGTTTATTGCTTTCAGAGACAAAGCCGAGGGTCGCGGTGTTGCTTGAGTCGGGGACGCTGATGACGATCGTTTTCATGTCGTCGCTGTCGGGAGCGATGGGGGCTTCCTGGGCTAATGCTTTTCCTAGTTTGCGCCGGACTTTGTCGACGCTTTCTCCGAAAATCTGGCTGTCGGGTCGTGAGAAGTAAATAAACTCGAAAATACAATGATGAGGCTTTGCATCTTTATTCGGCAGCCAGCGGGAATGGAGTTTTTTTGCCTTTGTTCCGTTGTCATCGATAACCAGGATTTCTCCGGGAGCAACATCCCGAACGTACGTAGCGTCTATCAGGTCAAATGCGCATGATTCAGACGCGACCACGAAACGGTCATCTTTCAAGCCAAATGCGAGCGGGCGGAAGCCATAAACGTCCCTTGTAACAACAAGGGCTGTATCTGTGAGTATGACAAGCGAGAAGGCTCCCTCAATTTTCTCCAATGCTTCTTGTATCTGATCGATCTGGTGTTTTTGCTTGCTCCGCGCGATAAGGTGGAGAACGATTTCGCTGTCCGATGTCGTTTGAAAGATTGTCCCCTCTTCCTGTAATTCGTGGCGCAGGGTCCGGAAGTTGGTCAAGTTGCCGTTGTGAGCGAGAGCCAGATTCCCATTTCGGTAATTGACGGTAAAAGGCTGGATGTTCGAACGGTTGTTCGCCGAGCCCGCGGTGGAGTAGCGGTTATGTCCGATGGCGGAGATACCTTTTTTTTTTTTTTTTTTTTTTTTTTGTTGTTGCCTTTTGCCAAACCTCGCCCACCAACCCAATAGGCCCTTTTTTTTTTCTGCAGCACCCGGCAATGGCCTTTCCCTGCCAGGGCAATGGTTCATGTTTGTGCATCTGCTTCGTAGTTTTTTTATCATCTACTCGTTCAGTTGTTACTGTACTGCTCAACGATCGTATTGCTTGACAGTGACCGACAGTAAGCCGGCGACGTTGCTCACACTTGTTTCTTCGAGATAGTGCATCAGTACGACTGGCGCTGCTTGGCGGGCGACCGATCGATGGCACGTCGCAACGCTTGCACCTGTTCAGACGGTTCGGGATCGGATGGGACGGCGGCGAACTCCGGTGCGAACGGTGCGAGCGTTACCATCCGTAACCAACGGCGCCAACGACTTCGTGACCAATTGCGATACCGATTGAGCGCCACGCCCCGTAGCCAACGGCCAAAAACTTCGGGTTCGTTCCAATCACCACGGCACAATTGACGTTTCAACCAAGCTTCCCGAAAAACTGTCCTGGGCAATTTCAATTGCGTCTCCCCGTGGGCGCCCCAGGAGGCAATCAGCCCAATGAGGGGGCCCGCGATACGTGTTTCAAGCGCGGTTCGGTCCATGTTGATCCTCCAGTACTGTGTAGTGTCCGAAATGGCCCGATCACACGAGATTCTCGAAGGATCGCCAGGAATTCGGCTCGGCAAGAGGCAACACCCTCATACCAGGCTCAATTTTTGAGATGAAATACAGGCTTTGGCGGCGGCGTAGAGAGAAGGGCCCACGCCGCCTGCCCACCCGCACCAGCGAGCCGCCTCCACCCCAGGCCATGGCCGCCCACCCCACGCCGTGCCTCCTCCCCCCCCCCCTGCCCCCCGCCGCAATGGCCGCCCCTCGGCGATGGCCACCCCTGCCAGGCGATGACCCCTCGCCACCATGCCTCGCCGCCGCCCCCTGCCTTGCTTCGTCGCCATAGTTTCCTTGCCTCGCTCATTGTTGTGCCTGCTGCTTGGTAATGGCCTTGTTCTGTCGTCTACCTTCGAACAGTTGCGTCTTGCTACGCGCGTCGGATGCACCACCGGCGTCTTCGTTCCGCGCCGGGCACGTATAAACCAGCCGCCTGGCCGCCAAATCCTGGTAGAAGCCTTCGGCCGCCCAGGAAGCCCAATGGTCTTTTTCGCCCTCAACACAGCACGAATACCAGATCACCGCCTGGGCGACCGTGAAATCGAACGACTCGGCGACCTTCACGGCACTGTCGTAAAGCCAGCGGGTAATGAACTGCACCGGCAGCCGCGGGCTCTGGTAGACCGTGATGGCATTCTTGGTCGTCGATTTGTGAGCGCCGGGCCGCTCCGCCAGAATCTTGTTGGCGGCATTGTCGAGAACGTCCACGCTGGGCCCGAACAGATCGATATCTCTGGCGTCTCGCCGGCGATGGTCGCGCGCATGAAGCCGCCGCCCAGAAAGATCCGGCTCCGCTGCATCAGCTCCCGGACGTCCTTGGGGAGCCGGGCGACTCTGCAAATGAATGTCGTCTTTGCTGAGATTGTTCATAGGGTGTCTCCTCTGCTACATCGGCAAACTTCGGCCAGATAAGGAACTTGCGCCGGGCGCCTACTGCACGACCAGTCCGTCGCCTTGCATGCCCTCGACAATGTCCAGCGCATAGCGCAGCTGAGATCGCGAGGCATTCGCCCAGCCACTGCAGCCTTCGGTCCGGCAGTTCTCTTTGATCCACTTCTTTTCCCGCCTCGGTCGCCGGATTCAGCAGGAACGCGGACCCTCATCTCTGACAATCACGTCGGTTTCAGCTTCCATACTCACCTTCCTGGTTATCGGGCGCGCTACCGTTCGCCACGAACGCGCTCGAATGCCTCGCACTGTTCGCGGTAGTAATTGCCGTTGACCGTGACCACTTCGATGGCAGTGCAGATACCAATCAGCTTGGCTTCCTGCACCCGCCGGCTCCCTTTGAAGTTCGGGCTGTTTAGTTGCCACGCATCTTCGGTAGCGAGCGCAGCGCCGCGATCGTATTGAGCGCAGTATCGAATTTGGGTTCCCCATTCATACGGTCAATCCTCGTCTATCAGCGATATGGTGATTACGGTTCGGATCGTCGGCAGAGGGGCCGCAAACGGCCTTCGAGGGTTCCTCTTGCGGCTCAAGCCCCGTTTCGTTCATCACGAAAAGGACCTTGAACAGCAACTCCGCGCCGGATGTCTTCCTTGGCCGCCAGGGCGAACATGTGCAGCAAGTCCCACAGGCGACCTTTCAGGTCCTGGTGGGCGGCATCGGATCGAGCGCCACGTAGCCGAAGAACGCGGTCGACGTGACGGCGACCGGGGTACTTGATCCCGGCTTTCTTTGGCCATTTCGGTGATGTCCACCAGCACGCCGTCTTCGATGGCCTGCTTGCGGGTATAGCAGAAGATGGCCTTCCCAAACACGGGATCTTCGTCGTTCGTATCGCCGGGCATGTTAGACCCTTTCCTCAACAATGCGGCAATCTTTTTTTTTTTTTTTTTTTTTTTTTTTTTTTTTGCCGCACCAACAAACCTTACTGTAACACCTAAACCATAACTTACTGTAACACGACAATAGTTTTTTTTTACTGTAACACCTGGCAATGGCCTACCTAACGGTAATGGTTATGCTGACACCTCTCGTTACATATCTAGATCATCAGTCACACGATCGCGAGAATAACTCGCCTCGACTGACATCCGGCGTCGGCAGCGGGCGACCGACGCGGTGACCGACCTTGTGGTTTCGGACGCTGCTGATCGGCGCCACCTTGGCGTTCCTCTGTCTGTTCCTGTTCATGCCGCTGGTGCTGGTGTTCAGCGGCATGAACAGGAACAGACCGAGGAACGCCAAGGTGGCGCCGATCAGCAGCGTCCGCACCCACAGGGGTTCGGTCACCGCGTCGGTCGCCCGCTGCCGAGCGCCGGATGTCAGTCGTAGCGCAACGGTTCCCGCCATTGTGTGACCTGCGATTATTGACCGATAATGTTTAATTTTACTGTACACCACTAAACTTG
>CAWJKX010000040.1:0-5170 GCA_963843065.1 uncultured Bacteroidota bacterium | reverse complement strand
CCGCACCAAACTGATCGGACTTTTTTCGTTTCGCCGGATCGCTGAGGACTTCGTTGGCCTCGTTGATATCTTTGAACTTTTCTTCAGCCGATTTATCCCCCTTCGCTTTGTCGGGATGATATTTGTTCGCAAGGGATCGATACGCCTTCTTTATTTCAGCCGGCGCTGCCGTCTTGTCAACCCCCAGAACCTTGTAGTAATCTTTGTAAGTCATAATCGCAACGCTTTATACTGATTCACAGAAGTTCTGACACAGGGGAATGCTCCTTGGCTGCCAATGACACATCATCCCTCTGAGGTCGATGCAACGGAGCTTTTCAACAACGGTTTCCGCTTTACTACTATACCAATCGCTGTTATCGAATGGAATCGACCAAAGGGATGAAAGAGTAGTTAATCCTCCTGAATACCGACGTGCAGTGTGCCCTCCGCAACTCAGAATGGATATCCGATGGCGATATTCAACTCAAGGTTGTTCTTTCTCCACGACGGATCGCCGAAAGCGATCTTATTGGCGACCCAGCGCTCGTTGGTAGGAAGCGACGGGATGCGTAATGGAAACGCCAGGTCAGCCCGAAGGATAAAGAAGGAGAGGTCAACCCGCAAGCCAAAACCCGTTCCGACCGCTACTTCACCGAGAAATGTTTTGGCGAAGAACTGACTTCCGGGCCGGCTCGTGTCTTCCTGCATCAGCCAGATATTACCTGCATCGACGAACAGTGCACCTTTGAGAATGCTGACAATGGGAAACCGGTACTCGCTGTTCGCTTCAAGTTTGATATCACCGGCCTGGTCAATAAATGAATTTGCAGCGACACTGTCGGGAATTTTGTACGATCCTGGACCCAGGCTCCCCGCTGCGAAGGCTCGCACGCTATTGCTGCCTCCGATGTAAAACTGCCTAACGTACGGAAGCGACACAGAGTTGCCGTACGGGAATCCGACTCCCACGATCAACCTGTTGGCAAGCGACGATGATTGATCACTGGAGTTGTAGTACTTGCGCACGTCAATATCAAATTTGTAGTACTCCGAATATGGCGTCCCGAATATTTCATAGGGGACCTCGGGCGAAGCGCTGTGCTTGTTGAAAAGAGACTGAGCAAGCTCCAAGAGATTCCCTGAGAGGTCAATGCTCCCCTTGAAGTACAGGTGGTTCGTCCGATCCTTCTCTAGCTGGTCGTTGTATGTGAAGGAATAATTCTGTCCGATAACAAATTGTTCCTCAAAACTATTCTGCAAAAATGGATTGCCGCTCAACAAGTCGTCGAACGCCTGAGTTCTATTCGTGAGGTGCGCGTACGTAATGGCGAGCGGACTAAAACTCTGTTCCGTATTGATGGAGCCTTTCCAATCGTATCCGAATGATGCATCCACCGAGAACAGCTGATAGTACAGCAGCCGATGAAGCACGCTTACGCCAAGCTGAATTCGGGTCTTTGGAACGAAGAGGCTGGAGTCGCTTTCAATGCCGAACGGAGTAGCGAATTTCGGCAAGTCTAGTTCTCCATGCGTGCCGAACTCGTACGATTTTCCTCCCGACAGACCTCCGCTGACAGGCACCTCGAGTCCGGCTTCAAAACTCAGCGTGAAGAGTTCAGCCCCGCCAAACAGATTCCTGTTCCGAAAGCTTGATTCAAACACCGGCCCTGCAAGATTGTTGGATTGGGAAACGCCTTGCAAATCGAGGCGAATGTTTTTCATCGGCATCGGCGTTAAATATATATAGGGTTCCAAACGCGGGATGCCTGCCGAATCGCCGACGACAAATCGTATATTTACGAACTTGAACACTCCGAGATTCATGAGCCTGTTCAGCGTGAGGTCGTGATTGTTCTTGCTGTAGACGGCCCCTCTTCTAAAGAAAACCGAACGGACAACGACGGCAGGATCGAACATCTTATCGATGTCAACGTAGTGGCAGCCGCCAACGAGTACCGTATCGCCGACGGGTATTACGACACTGTCGCGATTAAGCGAATAACCGGAATAAACATAAATGTCCCCAATCGTGTAGACGCGTGTTGCCTCAACGGGTATATCTTTTTTCACCAAAAGGGAGAGATTGATCCTCCTGTTCCCGGCGGTACTATCCGCTTGGAATACAATGAAATCGGGGGAGAAATAATAATAGCCTTTCTCTTTGAGCGCTGCGTCAATGCGCTCCCGCTCCTGTTTAAGCCGCGCGAGATCGTATTGGTCTCCCGCGGCAAGGATTGTTTTTCTCATGGTGGAACGAATCGCATCGACCAGTGCAGTGGTGTCGCCTTTCACGGCCACGCCATTTATTCTGTACGGTGAACGGATTGCAATATCGTATTGAATGTTTGCGGTGTTTTCTTCTTCATGCACCGTATAGCGTACATCCGCCAGGAAGTATCCTTTGCTTTCCAGCAAGGTGCGCATTCTCGCGGAAACCCGGTCGGGCGCGACAGATTCCAGCAACACCGGAGGTTCACCCATGCTCTCTTTGAATATCCCGATGTTGTACAACCACAATTTGAAACGGAAGAGCCCGAGGAGTTTTCCGTTCGGCTCCGGTTTCGCAAGCGCGTTCAACTGATCCTTTAGCTCGCCCGTATTCGGGATACTCTCATGCTGTTCGATATTTACATCTGCACCGGTGTAAAGCTTCTCGCCGTGAGTGAGATACGCCGTGTTGCTGCAGCCTGGGGCGAACGCCGCGAGCATCGCGGCAACCACAACAAACTTGAGAGAACTTGTATGGATGGATCCGGCCCGCATCATTTGTCTTCTTTATCAGGAACCGGCGTGAGCGTGATTCCGAAAAGTTTGTTGAAATCAATGGTAAAGACAACGCCGACTCCTGTCTTGGTAATATCGCCGTCAATAGCTCCCTCGTATGTGTCTTGCCGGAAGACCTGTAGCTGCCATCGGCCATCCCCGGTGAGTTTGTACAACGCATTGAGATCCCCCGCCATGTTGTTGATCGAATTCTCCTGGCTTCGCCGTCCCTCAATATCTACATTTCCCCCCACTTGAACGGTCATACGTTCGTCGAAAAGTTGCTTCGAGAGAGCCAGCTTCAATTGGGTCCGTCCTTCGGCACTACCGGTAGAGTAATCTTGATATGAATCTAAACCCACGTCGAGGTTCGCGCCTGCAATGTATTGTTGAGATAAACGGTTTAACTGCGTAGAGAGAATCTGGCTGGCACTCGAACGCGCAAGATCGGTAAGTGCACTGTTATCACCTGCCGAAGCAAGGGGGTTTTCCGGGACAAACCTCCCCAATACCAGCAGGGCAAAGACTTGCTGATTGAGTTCGGATTCTTGGCCGTTCAACTCATTAAGTTTCTCGTAAACACTTCCATTCAACACACCCCGTTGATCAGGAGCAAGATCTAGCTTGAAATGAATATCCGGCTTCAGGAGTTTGCCCTTCATCATCAGGTAGACTTGGATGGGAAGCTCCTGCTTGTATTTGTTACGTTCTTCCTGGCTAATCCCGGCAAGTTGATCCTGAATCAAATCCAGCACCGCGGCGTTCACCGTGTACATAGCAGTGATATCGACGTCGGCCTCAAAGGGCGACCCAAACCACGTGAGGCTGCTCCCTTTTTCGATGGTGAAATCTCTCTTGATAAAGTCCCCGAACGAAAGTTGGTACGACCCTCCAACGATATCATAACGTCCTGTCAGGGTGAGCTTTCCGCTCGGGTCAATGGCGAAGCTTAGGGTTGCTTCACCCTGTATCACCAGTGAATCACCAGCAATAGGGTCAATCAAGATCCGAAGTTTCGAATCTTTGTTCACCGAGATATTCGATGTGAAATCAATGGCCGAGATCTTCGCCTCCGCGGTGTCTTCTTCCGTCCCGAGTTTTTGTCGGAACATAATAGAGTTTGGAGGAGTGTTAACGTCGACAAAATCTACAATCCCGTTGCGCTCCTCCACCGCGAGCTCCGATTCGGGCAGGACTAACGCGAGATTGGTCCCCTTATCCAATTCCGCCTGCATAGCGACTATCGGTTTGCTCTGATTTCCTTTTACGGAGATATCACTGTCGAAGATAACGATGCCATAGTAGAGAGCGTCGCGGCTTGCGGGCTTGTTCAAGAGAAGAAACTTTTTCGTGTGCACTTGAAAATCGAAACTGTAGCGGCGGAAATCTTCGGTGAATAAGTGGCCGCTAAGGGAAGCCGTATTGCCCGCAGTATCGACAAGAACAAAGGACTTGAATTCGACTCCGCTGCCATCAATCGCTACTTTTCCGTTGTTGAGATGCAAGTATGTGTCAAGAAATGTGGGGGTGAAAGCGGTATTGATGAAATTCAGGTTTCCTGTAATCGAAGGTTTCTTCAGCGTGCCCGTCATGTGCAATCCGCCGGTCATCGTTCCGGAGAGGCGCTTTACCTCGCCAAATGTAAAGGGCTCAATGCTGGCGAGATTCACTTTCGTAAGATCACAATTAATGTCCAATTCGCTCCCCCCTGCTTCACTCCGGTATTTTCCCTTCATGGCAATCTGGTTTCCGTTGCCGGCAATGTCCATGTTTACGTCGTAGACATTTTCTGTTTGATTATTTGCACGCAATGAAACATCGCCCACGCGGCGTTGACCGAAGCTGAAATCTTTTATGGCGAGGTCGGATGTAAACGCCATCTGTTTGTCCAGATTCTGCAGGACCACACTCCCGGTGAGAATTCCGCCAAGCAGGCCGCTATCACGCTCAACGACACGGGACAATGTGGCGAGATCAAAATCTTTGAATTCAATCCTCAGCGGCGAGCGCGGGTTCTTCTCGTCAGTACTGTTGAGAGAAAGCGATTGTCCCGGGCCCCGCAACGCAACATCATGCGCAATGAACTGGTTTTTGCCGAAGAACAGATAATTATCAGAAGGAATGTTCCACGGAATTTTCTGAAATACGATTCCATCCTTGCCGAATCGAAACTTGTATCCATCCGGTACACTATTGAAGACTCCGGCAAGAAGCATTTTCATGGAACCATCTCTGCCGGTACTCTGCAGTGCAACTTCAATGCTGTCATGCCCTGCTTTTCCGTTGAATTGAAGGTTCGATATCTGCAATGTCGAATCAGTTATTGATTCCGCCCTCACTGTTGTCTGAAGCAGGTCGGCATCGGATGCGATCCTGACTGTCAGGCTGTCCACTTTGATCTCTTTATAATCAATTGTAGGGATGT
>CAWJKX010000039.1:0-6154 GCA_963843065.1 uncultured Bacteroidota bacterium | reverse complement strand
CCTCTTCGCCGACCCAGCCGGTGTATGGTGAAGCATCATAAAAATTGTCCAATACATACCGTGAATATTTTTGCGTAAGCCAGGGTTTACCCGAATAGTTAAAAAGAAAGGGCGACTCGAGGCTCGGCTCGTTTCCAAGGTCGAAATAATGTTGTTGGAATCCTTCTTCAAGCCTGGAATTAAATCTGGCCTTACCAATTAACCCGATAATCCCTGGCACATCGTGCGGGACAAAAACCGTATAGATCCATGCGTTTCCCTCCATATATCCCGCACCATTCCATCCACCTTGAGTGCCAAATGCAAAAAGGTCGAATGGCTCGACCCATCGACCGTCTCGATGTTTTCTCCTTACATAACCGGTTGAGGAATCGAATACATTCCGGTAGTTTTGTGAACGTTCGTTAAAATATTTATACTCGGCAGTTTTGTGCAATGCCAATGCCATTTGCCCGGCACACCAATCATCATACGCATATTCCAAAGTATTTGAAACCGGCCCATCTTCATCCGGCACATAACCGTAATCCATATACGCTTTCATTTGTCGATTGCCGGCAAAACCGCCGCACGGGTAATTGATTCCCTGCGTTGTGAGGTCGTGGTTAATGTCGGCGAATGCTTTTTCGACATCAAAGTCCCGTATTCCTTTTTGATAGCTGCTAATAATAAGTGCATTGTGATGTTGTGCACCCATGATCGGTGCGTACTTCAGGCCTGTCGGCGCCTCGGGGATCCAACCCCCTTTGTCGGCAAGTTCGAGCCATGATTTAGTCCATGAGCTTGCATAGTTCGGAGTTAACAACGTCCACAACGGCGCAAGGTCCCATTGCCCTCCCCAAAATCCGTCTGCACTGTACACAGCATCTGTATTTTGGGGAAGTGTCTGGATCTTGCCGCACATATCCGGATACTCACCGTTGACATCGTTAAAGATGCTCTTGCCGGTAAAAGATCGATATAAGCATGTGTAGAATTTTTCTTTGTTCACTTCGTTGCTGTCCGAAATTTCGACTCTGCCGAGCAGTTCTTCCCATGTTTTCTGAGCGTTTTTTACTACCGCATCGAAATTCCAGCCAAACGGTTTCATTTCGGTTGATAGATTCTGCCTCGCATTGTCGATGCTGACAAAAGAAATTCCGGTTCTCACAACGATTGTTTCATTGTTGACAGTTTCGAAATTCAAAACGATTCCAGAACTGCTCGAATCTTTGAACTCTTTGATATCGGTAACATATCTTCGCGGCCTCTGCCATTCGGTACCGTAGATGTTTTGGAGCGCTTTCTTGTCATTTGTTATCCACGCGTCCATCGAAGTAAACGGTTTACTGACTTCGATAACATAATAGACCGTGTAATTGCCTGCATACTGATTTGATTGTTTGACATAGCCTTCAATTTCAGCAGGGCTCACTTGTTTTGTATATGATTCCAATATTGAAGAATGTTCTTCGGTAGGGAAATTATTGTTCACAATGAGGTGAGCTTGGCGGGATTCGGGATAGGTTAGCCGCATCACACCGCATCGCAACGTTGAAGTGAGCTCAACGTTTATGTCATAATCCAACAGCTTAACAGCATAATATCCGGGACTCCCTTTCTCTGTCTCCTTCTTAAACCGTGAGCGATAGCCGGCAGTCCACATGCCGCCAAAAGGGCCGTCCGGTTCTCCGGGAAATACTTTTACAAAATCCGGGTAAAGATTCAGTTTTCCGGTTGCCGGCATAAGGCTTACACCGCTGAGGCTCATAGCATGTAAATGGCTGAACCCTGAGATGCTGCTTACAGTATATTCATATCCTCCATTCCAAACATTGTTTTGATTGTCAGGGCTGAGTTTTACCATTCCGAAAGGGAGTGTCGCGCCGGGAAAAAGCATCCACCGTGAATTAGATGTTCCGGTAAAAACATTAACGTAATCCAGCGGTGTCTTTGTTTGTTGAGCATTGACGATTCCTGCAAAGAGTAAGACAAGTAGCGCAGATTTATTCTTCATTATTGAATTGCACTTATTATTTTTTTTGTTATGAAGACTCTGCGTTTATAATGCTTGAACGGATAGCACAATAAACAAGGCTACCATTTAAACGTCAAAGGGCTATTTTACGCGATTCCTCTTGCCTTTGCCCCTTCCAGTATTTCAACTGTCGCCGTCGCGCCAATACGAGTAACGCCGAGCGAACGAACTCGAAGTACATCATCGATCGTGCGAACGCCGCCGGCAGCTTTCAGTTGGACGCTCTCGGGACTGTTTTCTCTCATTAATTTTAGATGATGATCGGTTGCCCCCTTGTATGAGTACATTCCGTTTGGCTGCTTCACAAATCCGTACCCAGTAGATGTTTTCACGAAAGCGACCGAATGTTCAGAACATATTTCACAAAGTTTGGCGATATGTCTATCTGAGAGATAATCGTTTTCGAAAATTACTTTAAGAATGGCGTTCCTTGATGTCGCAGCATAGTTAACGTGTTTTATTTCATCCGAAACATACGCCCAATCGCCGCCTAACACTTTTCCAATATTAACGACCATGTCAATTTCCGTTGCGCCGAGCTCAAGGGCTTCTTCCGTCTCTTTTACTTTCATTGTTGTCGGTACTGTTGCCATGAGGAAATGTTACAACGGAGCAAATACCTACTTCGCTCCCGGAAAGGTATTTTTTACAGGTCTCGATTGCATACGGTTTTATACACACAGTCGCAACGTCATACTTTTTAGCAATTTCGCATCCTCTTATAATTTCGGCATCGGTCATTGTCGGATGAAGGAGTGAATGGTCGATCATCTTCGCTAGAGATTTAAGAGTTATTATCTGATTCATATAATCTCCTGTTTGCTCTTTTCGATTAATAGGTTCTGTCTCTGATAAGAAAAAATATTTCCCTTCATTCAATTATTTCGCCCCATGCATCCCGTGCAGTTGTTAAGCCGCTATGAATCAAGGATAATATGTAACTATTTGGAAGAAGTATCAACAATACTTGCCCTGAAAGCTGCTTCGTATACCCTTCGATTGATTCCGGGTCGTCTAGCTCCCGTGATTGTGAACCCCAAAATATTTTTCCGTTACGGATTACAACGACGCCAAAAGGATATTTGAACTACTTACATGATGAAATGCGCTTTTTCTTCTTGACTCTTCCCACTCTTCCAACTACATTTATGCGAGCAAACTGCTGATTTGCGGAATGTCTGGTGAAGATGATCAGGATCGATAAAACCAATGGCTTTCTCGACTTTGCATGGGATGTTACCTCGGATCAACATTGGACGATGTTGAAGTAAATTGAAACTGGTCTTAATTACTATCTCTCGCTTCACCCGTTAGCTCCTTTCTATTCATGAATCTCAGCGTGAGTATCAGTCGATGCGGGACATCCGCTCTGAAATAGACGAGATCAACGAAATTGTTCCCTTCCCTGCCGTTATAACGGAGATTCTTTCCGCGCTCAGCAACGACGATATTTCGACGGTGAAAATTACGCACCTCATCGAATCCGACGCGGCCCTCACGGCAAATATTTTACGCGCGGCAAACGCACCGTACTACGGAATCCGGGGATACGTGAAGAATGTCAACAGCGCAATCGCTCTTGTCGGTCTTGAAGAAACCAGTCGGCTTCTGCTTGCCTATCACATGAAACAGCGCTTGATCTTCCTCAATATGCAGCAATGGGGAAACCTGGAAGCGTTGTGGAAGCACTCTATTTCGACGGCAACGCTGTCGCGTGTCATCGCTTCTCACTTCAAACTGAAAACCGGCGATAAAGAATTTACTGCGGGGCTTCTTCATGATATGGGGAAGCTCGTGTTGATTCAGTATTTTCCGGATTCGCTGACTGTGACGCAGCAAATGATCAAAGAATTGTCGATGCGCGATGTTGAAGCCGAGCGACAAACTCTGGCAATCTCTCATACCGAAATCGGAGGTCATCTCGGCGGCAAATGGGCACTTCCCCCTGAATTTGTTGAAGTGATGCAGTGTCATCACGATGCCGGCGAGGCAACCATCGACCCGATGCTGACTGCGGTCGTGCGATTTGCCGACCTGTTGTGTGAGCAATGGGGACAAGGTATCGGCGAACAGCCCCAAGGTTTTTTGATTGAGGATGACGCATGTTGGAAAATACTTCTGGCAGCTGCACCTTTTTTCGGTGAACGAACTTCGTTTGATGTAGGGCAGGAGTTAATGGCGGAATTCGAAAAGGATAAAGGGCTTGTCCAACTCCTTACGTAAGCCGTTGTGTTAAAGAGGGATTATTTCTCTATGAAACAGTACGTTTATTACACAGAGCGGCACAGAGTTTCACAGAGAAACAGGTTTTTCGACCGGTTCTTTGGTGCAGGTTCAGATAAATAAATACTCCTCGCTGCAAGCAGCGAGGTATTTGTCATGCCAGCGTACGTTGGCATCCAGATTCTGGATTCTCGACGAGTCGTTTACGACCCTACAGGTCATAGACCCGCGGGGAGTCGTCGAACCGCTTTCGCCGGAATGACGACGCAAGCGTCGGGGTATTGAACCCATTAGTGAATAAAGTTGGGATTGCAGTATAGCAGCACTCAATCTTCTTCCTCTCGCAGCTCGTGTTCAACAAATCGTTCTCGCTGGTGCTGTAATTGGCGGAATTGTTCTTTCTGTTTCGCGTTTAGAAGCTCTTCAATTTTTTTATTCGTCTCTTCTAGAAATGTTTCCCTCCGTTTGCGGGCAGCATCAGAGTTTTCCATCCCCGGTTTCGCTTGCTTCATAATTTTGTCATGCGATTCGCGAATAAGAAGAAGCAGGTTCTCAGTCTGAGCGCTGTCCAGGTCGAGTTCACGCTGCAGCCGTTCTGCATACTCATAAAGCTGCTCTCCAGCAAGTAGGATGACTCGAAGCCGGCCCAGGCGGCGACCATCTGCCCACCACCGACATTTCGAATGGAGAGCGCAGGCGGAGCGTTCGTGGTGTTGTCGAAAACGGTGATCTGGCTCACGGCCGTGTGGCCTGACCAGGTGACGCTGACCTGCGCGGACCCCGCGGCATTGAGCTGCCAGAACAGCGGGTTGTCCACGGAGACGACGGACGGCTGCGATGATGCCGCGGTGACGGCGTCAGGGTCGGGGTAGCGCATCGAGCTCGAACCGTCGCTGTAGGTGGCCACGAGCTGGGGCGACACGACCGCGCCGATGGGGAGGGCGATTGCCGAAGGTAGCACCCAAAGACCGGTCAGCGTGGCGCTGGCGGGCAGGAGCGAGACGACCAGCGTGGGGGAGAGCACCACGACGGTGTTGCTCGTGGGAGGTGTAAACGGCGCTCAACACGACGTTGCCCACGAGTGAGCCGTCCACAGTAACGGTGACCAAGCTGTTGCTGGGCCCGCCCGAGGTCAGCTCGACGCCGTCGCACGTGATGCCGGCGGCGTCGTAAACCTGGACCATCCAGGAGACGTCGCTGAGCGGGGGCAGGTTCGTCGGGAAGAGCACCTGAAACTGGTAGGGCGACGAGCCGTCGAGGGCGTGCGGCGCCGGGGCGATGCTGGCCTTCAGCGACTGCCAAATGGGGGAGCTGGCGGCGTAGCCGTCAATGAGTGCCCTCTGCGAGTCGGGCAGGAGGGGCGGGTTGGGGAAGCGGTCGAAGATGATGTCGTCGGGGTTCATCGAGGGGCTCTGGTCCAGCGCGCCGACCACGTGCTGGGCCACGACGGTCGAGATGACGTCGTATGCCTGGGCGCCGAAGAGGGCCATGGGGTCGGCGTGGGAGATGTCGTTCGCCGCCTGTACGGTGAAGACGTTGTCGGCCACCGCCGCCGGGGGCACGTTGGCGCCCATGCTGTCCAGATCGACAATCCCGTCGGAGCCGCGCGGGAGGACCGCCGCTCCGCCGGCGGGGGTGGCCAGGCCCAGGAGCACGTACCCCGGGGTGGCATCAGGGAACGTCGGACAGAAGCCGTTGTCAATGAGCGTGCGCACCAGGTGGAACTCGGCGTTAGGGTCTGTCCACCAGGCGCCCGAGGTGCCGTTGAGGTCCTGGATCTGATCGCCGAAGGGGTCGAACTTGGCCTGCGCCAGCTTCGACATGATCGCCGCGTCGGCTATCAGTTGTTGGATGCCGGGGATGTTCTGGATGCTCGGGAGGTGGAACGTGGTTTGGGCAGAGAGCAGGGCCAGG
>CAWJKX010000038.1:0-3098 GCA_963843065.1 uncultured Bacteroidota bacterium | reverse complement strand
GGACAGAGAACGCCATCAGATATTCCTTGAGCCCGAGGGTTATAATACGAACGTGGTTTATGTAAATGGGTTCTCTACGAGTTTGCCGGAGGAGGTACAATTTGAAGGGCTAAAAACAATTGCAGGCTTGCATCAAGTAGAAATGCTCAGACCTGGTTATGCGGTTGAGTATGATTTTTTCCCCCCTAATCAACTCAAGCACTCATTAGAGACAAAGCTCGTCGCAGGGCTCTTCTTTGCCGGACAAATTAATGGAACTTCCGGCTACGAAGAAGCTGCCGGCCTGGGTTTGATTGCAGGAATTAATGCCGCATTAAAAGCGAAGGATGCAGATCCATTTGTATTGAGCAGAAGCGAGGCATACATCGGCGTTATGATTGATGACCTCATCAACAAATCTACCGACGAACCATACAGAATGTTCACTTCGCGAGCTGAACATCGCCTTCTCCTGCGGCAAGATAATGCGGACCGACGTTTGATGCGAAAGGGTCATCAACTAGGGCTGGTGTCTGACCATATGCTGGCGGGTTTAAAAACCAAGGAGCAGGCAATTGCTGTTGCGTCAGAGTACCTACAAAAAAAGTTTGCTGCACCTCTCGAAGCAAACAAACTTTTAGGGCGGTTCAATCTGAACCCCACTCAAGAGCACGAGAGGCTTTCGCAGCTCCTTAAAAGACCATCAATTACGATCGCTGAAATGATGCCTTTAATTGAAAGTAGCGAAGCAAGCATCGCACTGGCTATCAAGGGTGTGCGCGAGCAAGTTGAAATTGATGTTAAGTATGACGGTTACATTAAAAGGGAGCTCGATCAAATAAGTAAATCTGCAAAATTCGAGAGCTTCGAGATCCCCGAAAATTTTGACTTCTCTAGCATCAAATCATTAAGTACTGAGGGGAAAGAAAGGCTTAGGAAGGTAAAACCAATCTCCATTGGACAAGCGTCAAGGATTTCTGGAGTTACGGTATCGGACATCTCGGTCTTGTCTGTATATTTAAAAAAGTGAACTGTCAGAAAGTGTTTCACGTGGAACAATGCAAGGAAAGCCTCCTACTAAATTGACAACTGATGAAATCTGGCTACGGTCATTGGCTCTAAAGAATGCACTTACAATAACGGATATACAGCTTCAAAAAATAAGTCGCTATGTGGAGTTGCTCAAGGAATGGAACAAACGTATTAACCTGATTTCACGGAAAGACGTCGCAGACATATGGCCCAACCACATCCTGCTTTCTCTTGCATTTTTGTTTAAGGTCGAGATCGCGGACGGAGCAAGAATTCTTGACCTTGGGACTGGCGGTGGCTTGCCAGGCATTCCTCTAAGCATTCTGCGGACAGAGGTCGCTTTCGTTCTGCTGGATTCAATACACAAAAAAACAAAGGCAGTTGAAGAAATGGCGGCTTCACTTGACCTCGCAAACGCATCGGTTATTTGCTCCAGAGCCGAAGACCTCAATAAGGCGAGGAACTACCAAAATGCTTTTGATGCCGTTATTGCTCGAGCCGTTTCCGGCTTGGAAAATCTGGTAAGCTGGGGAATGCCATTTCTAAAAAAGACCGCTACCCCCATTGCCGCTCCCTTAAAATCCAACAAAATAGTTGTTTCAAACTCACCGGTTCTTATCACGATGAAAGGCGGCAATACGGAACTCGAAATAGAAAAAACCCTGAAACGTTTTCCCGATGTGAAAATCCATTGCATGGATCTTACTTTTAAAGGAAGCGAATTGCTTCAGAACGGCGATAAAAAACTTATCGTTGTTGAAACTGTTAAACGGTGACAATGTGAGCCTCCAACCGGCACTTTTCGATCGACTATCGAATTTGACCACAGAGCAAAGAAATCCATTGACAATGGATATCGACACACGGTCAATACCCGAAATCCTAAAAATCATAAACGAAGAGGATAAACGAGTCGCTTCTGCTGTTGAAAACGAAATCGCCTACATTGCCAAAGCAGTTGAAATTGTAGTCGACTCATTTAAAAAAGGGGGAAGATTAATCTATATTGGAGCCGGAACGAGCGGGAGGCTTGGGGTGCTTGATGCGGTAGAGTGCCCACCTACGTTCGGCGTACGCCCAGAGATAGTGCGAGGAATAATAGCGGGTGGCGAAAGGGCCATGTTCCTTGCCCAGGAGGGTGCAGAAGATCACGAAGAAGGAGGGGTAAGGGACATCAATGAAATAGCAGTTGACAATAAAGATGTTGTCTGTGGAATTGCAGCAAGCCTGCAAACGCCGTACAGTCGTCGGTGCCGTGATTCAGGCGAAGAGGAGAGGCGCAAAAACTATTTATGTTACGACCAATCCACGAAAAAAACTCTCTATGCCGGAATTCAACGAACTGGCTAAGGGTATAGACGTGGCGATATGTCCGGAAGTCGGTCCGGAAGTCATCATGGGGTCGACGAGAATGAAATCAGGGACAGCACAAAAATTGGTTCTCAACATGATCACCACCGCAGCAATGATCCGCATTGGGAAGGTCTATGAAAATATGATGATAGACCTTCAGCTGACCAATCAAAAACTTAAAGAAAGAGCAAAGCGGGTGGTAATGACAATAACGGGCATAGGATATGAGGCCGCTGCCGATTACCTTGAAAAGGCCGATGGCCAGGTTAAAACGGCTCTTGTCATGATAAAAGCCAATATACCAAAGAACGAAGCTCTGGATCGACTTCAAAAAGCCGACGGGTTCGTTCGTTCCGCAATTAAGAACATTCAATAAAAACCATCACAGTCCAGGAGAATCACGGTGAATATTCCACCAATCGATAATGATATTTACCCACCGTTCATTGGATTTCCAAAAGAAGGCATCGACTTCCTTCGCAAGCTAAAGCGGAACAACAACCGAGCTTGGTTCGAAAAACACAAGGCCGACTACGAGTCCGACGTCAAGCTGCCAATGCAGTCCCTTATTTCTTCTCTTCATCCCTATTTCGACTCCTTTGCGCCGGAATTCGACATCAACCCTAAAAGGTCGCTTTTCAGGATATACCGCGACATCCGTTTCAGCAAAGATAAGACTCCCTACAAAACGCACGTCGCTGCCCACTTTGTCCCTCGGGGAAAGCCAAAAGGGA
>CAWJKX010000037.1:0-4183 GCA_963843065.1 uncultured Bacteroidota bacterium | reverse complement strand
CCCGCCAATGAGTGAATTCACGATAGCTGATGTCAGCAGATCCGCCCCCCCGTCAGACATGCTCCAGACTCCATTGACGCTCCCTGCGCCCCAAGCGTTCGGGGGAACAATAGTGTTTACGAGGCCGCCGTTAACTCCCTTTGCCCCCACGTGAAAATGTCCCCCTGCCGCCGAAATGTTTGAGGTTAGGTTCAAAAATGTGAGGCTGTACGATATGCTCTGCCTGTCAGGGCTGAGGACGACAGATGCGGTACCAGTCCCGTTGCTCACGACCGTGGGCGGAACATCCTGGTTAGCTGACAATTGCGCCGTCAAGCCGATACCGGTAGTGAGGTTAAACTGGCTGCGGATTCCGTTCAAACTATCTGTTGCATGGAAATCTACGTACAATTCTCCCGTAAGAAGCGACTCTACCAATGCAGGCGTGAATGTTTCATCCATATCCGTCGCCGTCCATGTCCCCGAAATTGTTCCTTCGGACGCAATCCCGCCCGCTGCAATTGTTTTTGCGACACCGCCGTTTTGACCGGCTAAGCCGGTATAAATCTGGCCGCCGGACTGGAGACCGTCCGTCAGTCCGATATACGTTAAATTGTACGTCAGCTGCGTATGTCCTTCATTGAGGACGAAGGATCCGGTTCCGGATGCGCCGGTCAGCGATGGCGGATTCTCCTGAGAACTGTCGAGCGAAATCAGAAATCCGATGCCTCCTTGTAGAACAAGCTGACCGCGGATCTCACCTCCTGGATGCGCAGAGGTGAAAAAATTTGAATATAATTTTCCGGCGATTAGCGAGTCAACGAGTGCATCGGTCAAAGGTTCACTATCGGTTGTCTTCCAAGATCCTTTGATCGTGGCCGAAGCGGGAGATCCCGCCAAAGCAATAGTTCGTACAGCGGGACCGTTTGTCCCCTTCGCGCCTGTAAGAATCTCTCCCCCCAAACTGAGTGCGCCCGTTAGGCCGCGGTAAGTAATCCAGTAATCAATTTCTGTTTTTGTCGGGTTGACAACGAAGACGCCGGTGCCGCCTCCGGTCTCGGACACGGAAGGAGACTCCTGTGCGCCATTGCATTCTGCTTCAAAGTGGAGTGAGGTGGCAAGAGAGAGCTGACCTCGGATCTCGCCGGAGGCATTCCTGGAATCCAGCAAATTGATATACACCCTGCCGGTGAGGAGAGATTCTGCAAGAACTTCCGTCAGCGGTTCTGCATCGGTACTCCTCCAAATCCCGCTGAACGTTTCTGATGCCGACGTTAACGCTGTGAGGCTTTTAATAATAGTACCGTTCACTCCCGACTTGCCCGTATAAAAATACGCTGCAACGCCATTAACGCTCATCCCCTGGAACGAAACAAAGTATCTCAGTTCCGTGAGGTCCTCACTCAATTCAAATGAGCCGGTACCGGATGCCGTCGTGCTCACTGCCGGTATCTCTTGTGTGCCGTACAATGTAGCCGTGAAGTGAATCTGGGCGAACAATGTTCGCGGTATCACCGCAAGTATTACAAAAGCTATCAGAACAAAAGAACCTCGCTTCATAGACATCTCCTTAACAATCACTCAGCTAATATAACACCCGTAGAATCTTTTTAGTTCTGATCTGTTTGACGCGACGAATCTCGACCAAGAAATTCGGTAGTGTTACAATTTCGAAGTAAATGTCATTCCGGCGAAAGCCGGACTCCACTTTCATCGGTCTGGATGCCAGCTTTCGCTGGCATGACACACATTTTTCGGTTTGACATATTCAAACTGTAGCACTACCAGAAATTCCCGGTATCGTGATCTTTCTATGTATATTGAGATGCTGCGATTCTTTCACTTTTACTTCTTCATTTGTTGATAATCAGCACTAATTCCTTTTTGCTCTTAAGTTCAATTGTTACCGTGATCCCGTTGCGGTCGGATGTAAAATTTTTGATCTCGTTGGAAGACAAATCTTCCGGATTGAAGGACTGCATTTTGACTCCATCGGTGCCATCCACGGAAAGAGCGACCGGCGTTGTTATGACTGTATCGCTGTTGTTGAGAAGGTAGATGAAATATTTATTGCCGCACCGGACTCCGTAACTCTCCAGCAAGCCCGAGGAGGGCGAAAAAGGAACGAAAGAACCGTTTCCCGCTTTGAGCATATCATCGCTGATCATTCTGACACCGCGGAAATACGGAGTCATGTTTCGTTCGTCAAACAACTCCCACCACCAGCTCATGGGCAGAATCGGTGTCGGACTGAATAAACCGTACCAAAGGCCTCGTTTAAAGTCATAATCGAAAAGCTTGCCGTACGTAGAATCATCATCTTCCCACCGGTATCCAAATTCAGCGACGACGTACGGCTTCCCGAATGTTTGGATGTACGAGGCATAGATCCCCGGAATCTTCTCTGTGTGTTTGTAAATATGTTTTTGGTCGAAATCTATGTATGCGATGGAATTTAATCCCAGTATATCGCGGTGAGAAATACTCGTCGTCGCCAGGCGCCCGTAAGGATCGATATCTTTCAAGTACCTGCTCATCTCCATATGCCATTGGGTGATGGCGTCATGTGGAATACGGATGCTGTCTTGTTGTGTAAACGCCGCGTTATCGATCTCGTTGAAGAATTCCCAGGCAGCTATGCTTGTGCTGTACCCCCAGCGTGCTACGAGGTATCGTATCTTGTTCCTGTATTGCTCCTGAGCGGCGCGGAGAGTAAAGAACTCGGTTGGATTTGCTGCAGGGCCGCCGTTGGCCGAATTATAATTGCTGGTTCGCCATTGAGCATCCGGGATGAGGGCCCCGTGCCAGTCGATGGTGAGCATGAAGTACACGCCGAGGCTGTCGCAAAGATTTACCAACTCATCCATTCTTTTTATTCCACCCGGGTTGAAATATTGATCGCTGTTCGAATAGCGCCGTGTGGAGTTTACCTTCTTCCATTCTATGGGAAGGTTCCAGCTGCAGAGCCAGGTTCTAAAAAAATTTCCCTTGTTTGTTGCAAGCTTCGACAACAGGTAATCGTAATTCCACTTGGAATTTTCAAACGACCTTGACTCCCAGCCGATGTTCTCGCCGATACCTCTGAACAAGCTTCCGTTGTCAAATTTGAATGTCCATAAATCATTTTTGTGAAGGAAGCCCGGTTTATCGGTCGCGGTAGAAATAAAAATCCCCGCGCGGGAATCGGTTGTCGCGCTGCGTGTGGCGAGACGGAAAAAATAGGTGTATTTTCCCGCTTCCTGCGGGGCAAACCTGGCTTTCCACAAGGTTCCTTTCACCCGGTCAGTATCATAATAGCAAGGGAGCGCAAGAGGTTTACCGGAAGGTGCAGTGATCATCATATCCAATGAAACTTCTCTGGAATCAAACGGATTTTTGTATGTTTCATTGATGTCAATACTCCATTCAGCTTTTTCATACTGGCGCACGGTTGACGTCAGCAGCGCGTACTCCAGCATGGGTTGGGAAAACATTGCAGCGACAGGTACTAGGAAGAGAGAGAACAGCATTAATCTTTTTGTCATAATTAGTCCAATGCGAATCGAAACGGAAAAATATAGGGACGTCCCCGATCAAGGGAGCATAATTTCCCGTAATGGTACCGAAAAACCAAGCCACAGTCAATTTGGCACTTTATTCTGACCTCAATAACAAGATGCGGCGACATCAATAATAAATCACACATTGCAGCATTTGCTATTAATCCTTTTCTGAGGTACAATTGTATATATAATAGTAGTAGCTAATTACCAAATGTGACATTATTCCATTGAAAGAATATGAAAACGAACCTTTTGATCGGGATGTTGTGCGCTTCTCTCATTGGTATCGTTACGATCGATGCCGTTGCACAGCAGCAAAATCCACCATCTAAACATTTAATGAAAGAAGATTCGGCAGCCCTTAACGCACTGGTGATGTATCCTGACAGTATTCGCCTTCATATTTTTGAAGTATGCGAATACCCTTCGGCGATAGTCAGTATCGCAAGCTTGCAGAAAAGTTCAAGCGACGACTTCGTTGCTCTGATAGGCAGCTATTCCAAGAATGAGCAGGAAGATTTTTGGAATTTGAGCAGGTACCCCGGTTTGATTTCAAGGCTGGTGCAGGAAGGTAAAGAATCTGTAGACCAGATTAGTGTGGTACTCAAAGACTATCCAGCAGAGATTCATGAAACTGCATTGAAGTATGGAATGGGGTTAAG
>CAWJKX010000036.1:0-17898 GCA_963843065.1 uncultured Bacteroidota bacterium | reverse complement strand
TGACAAGATTGTAGAGCCTGTCCGAATCTAAAGTAACCACTCCATTC
This sequence comes from uncultured Bacteroidota bacterium, assembly GCA_963843065.1. GTDB lineage: Bacteria > Bacteroidota > Ignavibacteria > UBA10030 > UBA8401 > JAGVPT01. The sequence goes on along the minus strand of CAWJKX010000036.1, from coordinate 17,851 downwards.
TGCACATCGCTTCCAACTTCAGTATTGTCTATGACTTTTCCATCAAGCAGGACTTTGATCCTTTGAGGAGATGTTGTGTTTCCGGGATGAAGAACGAGGTACACCTTGTCTGCGTAAAAATGATATTGTAATTGCGCACCTTTTCCGGCCACTGCATTTTCGCTGCGGATATTCCATACGCCCGAGAGGCTGAAGGAGTTGATCTGGATATCCTTTGGGAAAATAAATGACCTTTGACCAGGAGTTAATGTTTTTGTTGGATAAAAGTATTCCATCCGTGCTGCTCCTAAATATGTCTCGGGAGATTGCTCGCCATCCGGCATCTCATCCGGCAGTTTCGTCAAAGGCCCGGAGAGGGTCTTGCCATTCTCCTGCAGGAGATCACGGATCGCCTTTTCCATTTCGTCATATTCTCCCTCCCCAAAGTGTGTTCTCCGGATTCGCCCTTGAACATCGATAAGATATTCTGCCGGCCAGTATTCGTTCTGGTAATTGTTCCAGGTTTTATAATCATTATCCTGTGCAACCGGATAATGAATGCCATACATTTTTGCCGCATCCAAAACATTACCTGTATTGTGTTCAAATTGAAATTCAGGGGTGTGAACGCCGACAACCACAAATCCTTTGTCTTTGTATTTCTCATACCACGAAGTTATATGCGGAAGAGTCCGGATGCAATTGATGCAGGTATACGTCCAGAAATCGACCAGCACAACCTTTCCGCGCAGACTTTGTATGGTGAGAGCAGAGTCCGTGTTAATCCATTTTGCTATTCCGGCAAAATCCGGCGCAGGCGTATCTGCGTTTAGCAAAGAATCCTTCTGATGAACATTCATGATCTCTGAATGGTCTTTGCCTTTGAGAAGATCGAGCTGTGCTGCGACTGCATTGTTGCTTTCAAAGGTATTCAATGTTGTGCTGAAAACGGGGAAGAGCTCCAGCAGTTTCGTTTCAACTACTTTGTCGTAATTCGTCTGGATGGCCAGCGCTGTGAGGAGCATAATCACACCAAAGGCCTGCTGGATTCTTCCCAAATGTCCCGAGAGGGAACGTGTCCGCCGGATGATGCGCTGCCCGCCGTATGCAAAGAGGAAAAGAGGAATCCCCGTTCCAAGCACATAAGCAAAAGTGATCATAATTACGTTGAGGGTTACTTTGCCGGTGGCTGCAAGTGTTGCGATAGCAGCTAAAATAGGACCTGCACAGGGCGACCAGACTATCCCGAGTGAAAGCCCGGTAATAAATCCGACTCCGAAGCCGTTTCCTTGATCGTTTTTTTGTCCGAACAAACCGCTGAGTCTGCTGATATACACTTCGATCAGGCTGGACAGTGCAGGAATAATCATCGTAAGTCCGAGAAAACCGATGATGATAACGGCCGCGATACGCAATCCATTTGGATCGAAATGAAAAATATTAACGAGATATGAGATTGCTAAAGTAAAAAAACCGAAACTCGCCATAATCCCGAGCGTTATGCCAAGCGGTCTCTGATGTCCTTTTCCGGCGACAGATGAGGAGAGAACAATTGGAAGTATCGGCCAAATACACGGCGCAAGGATGGTAACCAGTCCCGCCAAAAAAGCGAATCCAAGAAGGAGAATCATATTGCATCAATCCTTTTATTAGGTTGAGGGGGTTTTGCTTACAATGGATTTGACGTAGCGGCGGGAAAATCCTTACAACACGGATAAGAAATATTGTCAGGCTAAATTGAGGGAATCCTTCATCTTTTGCTTTTCTTCCGAGGTCAAGGACTCATTTGAGGTAGCACGTTTTGCGGCTTTTGCGATGAGGTTTGTCTGTTTCAGAAATCTCCGGCAGAACTCACAGACGAGAAGATGGACGTACAAATGAATAGTCTCGCCGAAGGTAAGAGCTCGTTCTTCTCTTTTCGACATCAAAAATGTAGCCTCTTTGCAGGGAATAATTTCCATACAATCATCAAACCTTACGCGTTGATCCAATTTTTTTCAATGCACTGCCTGATCTGAAGTTTGGCTCGGTGCATGATCACCCAATAATTAGACGTAGTGAGGTCCAATTGCTTACAGATCTCCTCAGAATCGAGCTCATCGAGATACTTCGACACAAACACCGACCGGCCATGATCCGAAAGTTTTGATAAACATTTCTGGAGGATTTCAAGAAATTCCTTCGACCGGAGGATCTGGTATCCGCTTGCATTCCAGCTCACCGGTCCGGCTGACGACTTCCATTCTCCTTCTTCATCGAAATATTTGTCAAGCTCTGATGTTCCGTCCTCGTCAATGAGCGGAATGGATTTGGACGTCTTTTTTTTTCGGTAATAATCGATGATCTTGTTCTTGAGAATCGCAGTGAGCCATGTTTCCTGAGCGCTTTCTCCTCTGAACGATGCAAGATTCTGCAATGCGGATAGAAACGTTTCCTGCACAAGATCTTTAGCCGTTTCCCTGTCGCCGACACGTACGCGCGCAAATTTGAAGAGAGCGTCGGAGTATTCTTCAATCCAATGCGTTTGCTGTCGAGCAGAAAATTTTTCGTTTTTCTCAGCCATAGTTGCTATAAAAACCTGTGCTCAGCAAGGGATAGGAAAATATACCAGAAAAAAATGAGGAAACAAAAATAAGTGCGGAGGGAACATACCCGCATAACAATTCACATACTTGGGCTCGGCCGGACGGCATACGATAAGATTTGATTCATTACACCGTTAATCTTAAGATACGTACTATCCGGAACGGCGAGCAATTGGGAGGGCATCTGAATATAAGGAGCAGAAATACACTCGTGAGAACCATGTTCGACCATTGCACTCACGCTCGCCGGGGTGATTTCAAGATGAAACTGCAGGCCAATAACGTTGCGGCCGATTTGGAATGCCTGGTTCTCACAGACATTATTCCTTGCTAAATGTATAGCGCCTTTAGGAAGATCAAATGTTTCACCATGCCAATGAAATACGTTGAGCCGCTTTGGAAATTGAAATGCAAGAGTTCCTGGATTAGTGCCTTCGATTGGAAACCATCCGATCTCTTTTTCGGAGTTCCGATAAACACGAGAGCCCAAGGCGCTGGCAATAAGTTGCGAACCCAAACAGACACCGAGAACTGAAATCCCGCGTGCAATAGCATCACGGAGAAATTTTTTCTCAGCTCGAAGCCAGGGAAACTCCGATTCGTCGTTGACGCTCATAGGGCCGCCCATAGCAACGATCAAGTCGAGATCATTTATCTCGGGCAAGACCGCATTTTCATAGAATCGCGTATAGCTTACCTCGGCCCGGCGCGCATTTAACCACAACGCCATGCTCCCGATATCCTCAAACGGAACGTGCTGCAGCACGTGTACTTTCATTTCTCCTCCGATGCAGCGAGCTAAACAGTAAGTACATCATTGACCCTGCTGATGAGTTGTATCACCAGGAACAAATTCCAACACAATTGAGTTCATACAATAACGTTTTCCAGCAGGAGGCGGCCATCATCAATTTTGTCTGACAGCCGGCCAATAAAAAATTGTTATAACGCGAATGATTGCTATAAGAATGTCCGGACACTCTTTCACAATTGTTAACCCTTCATTAGATTTTCGCATTACTCCATTGTTTACCTAATTTCCAGAAATTCCGGAATTTGTTCCACACTCACCGTACAGTTCTTGCACAGCTCAACAGAGATTTGGTTTTCGCTTCCATTCCTTGCAAGCAGGAAAAACCAATAACCCTACATCCCATGATGATGATGTCCGCCACCCATCATCATCCACGGCATGGGGATGCCTAACCCCCTCATCACCATAATTATTCCCATTACTACTATCATTATCGCCGCAAGTTTATCTCCCCACACTCGCAATCGGAAACGGAAGAACGTCGATACAAATCCAACAATAATAAGCGATGGAACAATGCCGCCTCCAAATAGCGCCATGGTAACGGCTCCGTTCACCGCGCTTCCGGAAGCGGCGGCAATCATGAACGCAGAATACAACAATCCGCACGGCAGGAGTGGGGTCAGCAATCCGATGTAGAACTTGCTCTCCACGGTGGGCGATGCGAGCAATATGCCGTACGTTTTCGTGTAAAGACTCAGCAAGAATGGCTTCTTCTCCGAACTCAAAGAAATTTCTTGCTTGAACCCCATCCACGGAAAGATCCTCATCATCCAAATTCCAGAGAGGATAAGCAGCACACCCGCCGCGGTCGAAAACCATTCTCCTGCAGACTGCAATCCTGAAAACCCGCCGCCAATTGCTCCGAGCAGAGCACCGACAAAAACATACGACAACACTCGTCCGAAATTATACGAAAGATGCTTCAGGAATGGGTTCCATTTTCCGGCGACATTTTTGTTATGAAAATTATCTTGAGTGGAATATGCCGCAACGATTGCGCCGCACATGCCTACACAGTGCATGCTTCCGAAAAAGCCGGTGAGAAAGATGAGAATGAAGTTCATTGGAATAAGGTCCTTTACGTTTCGGCGTAAGTAAATTACATAAATGTTGCGTGTAATTCAAAAAGCAAATATCGGCCGTCCATAAAGGTGGAACAATATTCATTCGAATAGCCGCATAGCAACCCGGAAGCCTTCTTGTCAGATACTTCTACGGATTGGCTTTACTCCCCTGTCAAGGTGAGTGATTTGAACGAGCGCTATTGTGCCGCAACGTAATCCGTCGGTTTTTTTACAAATTTGTCCTTGCATCCTGTTGAGCAAAAGCCGTATACTTTTCCGTCATAATGCGCGGTATCGCCAATGCCTGCCGTCAGCGACATCCCGCAGACAAGGTCATTAGTGTTATCAACTTTAATATTTTTAAATGCTTCCTTTGCATCGTGAGAAGCGGCCGGAGTTTCATTGTTTGTCGATTTATTTTGTTGATTGCATGCTGTTAGCAATATGGCACATGACAAGAGGCAAAAGATATTTTTTTTCATAATGTCCTTCCGGTTGTGTGTGAATATTTTAGACGTTAACTATTCGTTTGCCTTTTAATAGGTTGTGCTACGTCTTACCGAAACTGGAGTGATGCCATGACTTTCTCATTTACTATGAGTCATGGCATCACGTTCAAACTTTACAAAGAATATCGGACTGTTCCGTATACCGATCGCGGCTGCCCGGGGTCAACATACCCTCCTGCAACCAATTCAGGATACGCTTTGTCGGCCAGATTTTTTATTCCTAATTGAATAAGAGCGCTGCCTGCATGTACTCCCACAGTTAAAGAGAAAACAGCGTACGATGGGAGAACCACACCCGGCTCGTCGAAAGGACTGTATGGACCGACGACGTTCGAGCTCAGTTTAATGTTCCATTTGGCATTCGGTGCAATATCCAATGCAGCGATGCCAATGTACTTGGCAGTATTGTAGACGCGGGCGCCGGAGAGAGAGTCGCCGGCATCCGATACCAGGTTCCTGTACCGGGCATCATTGAACGTCCAGTCTGCGGTGAAACGAATTTCATTCGTTATCTGAGCCGCAACATCCGCCTCTATTCCCTGCCTGCGGCTGCTTCCGCCGCTTGTGGAGACGAGAGTGATCGGGTTGAAAGTCTGTTCATTGCTGACATCCATAAGAAACAGGGCGAGGCTTCCGCTGACAGCACCCTCGTCGAATTTGCTTCCCGTTTCGTACGCCCATGCAGTAATAAAAGGGAGCGACGGGGTTTCGATTGTTCCATCCGTAGAGCGAAATCCCCGCGATACATTTGCATAGAGCGAAACATCTTCGTTCAACGAATACATTGCACCAAGCTTCGGGGAGAATATTCCTTTCGTGTCGCTCGCCGTCGCTGCACCGACAGGTTCGGAGAAGTCGTTCAGGAGATCGTATCGCGCGCCGGCTGTGAACGTAAATCTGTCGGCCCGTTCTTCCGATTGAAGAAACACCGCGCCTGCCTCCTGCCGCGCGGACAAAAGGATTTGAGAGGAATCGCGCACTCTATTCGTGGTCATCCAGTTTTCGTAATCGGAATGATCGAATTTTCCTTCCACCCCCATCGTCACCTCCGCGTGCGGAAGCACCCATGTAACCGCGCTCGTTCCACCGAATCCATACCGCGTGTCTTCTTCTTCGGTTTGATTTCCGGAACCTTCGGTAATTCCTCCTTCAGGAGGAGTCGTGAGATATAGCTGCCATCGTCCCTGCGTCGAGTAGAGCGTTGTCCGCCAAAACAGGACAGAGTCCGGCGAAACGCGAAGGCTGACGCGTTCCTGCGCATGTCGCTTGAATCCCCCGTCGGTCGAGTTTGCAACGACACCGTAATCGCGCTGATCGAATTGAGCTTCGGTAAGCGACCCGGGAGAATCCCAATTCGTGGCATATAACTCAACACCCGCGTCGAGTGTGGCAACGGGTGAAAGATTCTGCACAAATCGTGCATGCCCCTGCTCGACATCATAGGAACTGTTCGGCCTCCAGCCATCCTCATGGATCGCGCGAACACCGAATACGCCGCTGTTCCCGCTATTGTCAAAACCGGTAAGGAGCGTTCCGTTGAATTTCCCGTACGAACCTCCGGAGAGCCATATATTCGTTCCGTCCATTTTTTCCAGTGTTCGTACGTTCAGTATGCCGGACATGGCAAAATTTCCATAGAGTGCGCTGGTCGGTCCTTTGATAAGATTCATCGAACTCACCGCCTCGGGCATCAATAGATTAAAATCATCGTACCCTTCTGCATGTCCGTTGACCGGTTCGTTGATCGGCACGCCGTCGATCCAGAGCGCCATATCCGTGGAGTGATCAGAACTGAATCCGCGGATGGAAGCATCCGATGCAAAACCTGGACCTTGCCCCTGCTCGTGAACTTCGAGTCCGGTGGTTTGGCGCAGAAGGTCCCACGAATCAGTCGCGACTGTTTGTTGAATATCCACGGGAGAAACGGCAATTGAACTTACCGGCACCTGACGTTCAACGGGGCTTGATGTTATTGTCACTTCAGGGAGTTGAACGACCCGAGTGGCAAGTGTGTCGAGATCGGCGGCTTTCGTTTGTTCCACTGCAACAAGTAATAAACATAGCAATGTAATAAAAACACACCATCGCATAGAGAATTTCCTTCTTCCATTTGATTGAAGTACAGAATAGCATCTCCTTCATTTCAAAGGAGCGCAATTGTAAAGTTATGGATTACGAAAGAAGTAAGAAGAAAGATTGCGGGGGATGGTAAAGGGAATTCGCTATTCCCGAAAGAAGTGATACGCGTACGCCTGGAAATTTCTCCGGTGTGGAGTTATTGATGATCTCGTTCAACCCAAGTACCGGGTTTATCCACTGGTCAAGAACATTTGGAGAAAGAGCCGCTACCGGAGCCGCGCATGGAGCAGAAGAAACGGAACAAGTCGAATGATCACTTCCGCCGGAATGATGCGATGCGCAGCAGCATGTCGACGACATCGAGCCGCCGGAATTACAGCAACAGCAGCAATTCTGCATCGAACCAGATCCTCCGCCGCTCTGCCTGTTTGCGTGCAAAAGCGGGGCGAACAACAGTCCGTTCGCAGATAAAAGGCTGAAAACCAGCGTCACGCTAAGAAATTGGCGCAGCAGATTTATCATGTATTATGTAACCAATTTTAGGGGCGGCAAGTTTCAGTAAAATACGAAAAATTCTTACACGTGCAAGCATAATTACGACGTTACCAAACAACCTGTCCCGCAACAGCGGGAGAGTTTGGGAACGAGAAGTAAGCAACAAAGAAAATCCTCGTCAGCCCGAATAAACTTGACTACCTATTCTTACTTACATAAAATACAAAATCACTCTTAATCTCCCTTTTTCTCAACATTTCGTCTTCAACATTAAATATCGTCCTCAGCAGCTCTTTCGTTTCAGCTTTTTCATTGATGAAGTTGTGAGCGATGTCTTTGAAAACCAATTGCAGCAATGTCCCGCCGTATTCTTTTCTTTCCAAAACTCTGAACTGACCGGTTATCGCATTCTCAATCAGCTCCGACTCTGCCGACTCGGACGGATCGTTCAGGAACATGCTCAGTCTGCCGGGCCGGTGAATTTTCTTTTTTATGCTGCCGTCAAAATATTTTATCCGGTATTTTTCGGGGATCATGCTCAGCACGCGATTTGCCGCATTGAGCTGCACCTCCGTCCATTGGAATCGTGATGGCCCGACGTATTCATTGACGATAAACATTCCTTCATCTTTTAATGACTTTCGCACTTTGTCAAGCACTCTAACTATCGAATGAAAATGGTGCAGGGCTCCCTCTATAATAACGACATCGTATTTCTCCGAGCCAAGCTCCAATGCGTGGACATCTCCAACTTCAAAACTCAATTGCGAACTCACATTGGCATTGACGGCATTTATCCTTGCCTGTTCAATTCTTTCCTTTGAAATATCGTAGCAGTAAAGTCTGAGATTTTCGCACGCCGTCGTCCATCGCATCTCCCTGTTTCCGTTTCCGCATCCCAGAGATACTCCAACCAGCGTATGATTAGCGTTCAAATATTTTGAAGAGACATAACTATATTGATCAATGTCGGGGGAACCTGTTATCAAAAGATTCCATCTCCGATTGACTTCGGGAATATCCCACCAGCTGGACGTTGATTCCAACGTATGAGCCCACGAGCGCCTGACTCTCTCTTCATTGCTCTTGGTCAGCTTTGAGGTGACTCTTGCGATACCGGATTTTTGAATCTTCTCGTACAAGAGCACAAAATCGTAAGGGTTGATTAAATTCCTAAGCATGGCTCAATTATTATTTCCGCTAAGTGAGATTTCAATAATAACCCAACATTCCATTATTTCTTCGCTTGAGCGATTGTTATTTTTCATTCCCAATCTCTGATTGGGAACACAATGTTACAGAAGCTCCGCTTCAGGCGTCGAACGATCCCAAACAGAGTTTGGGATCGAGATGAAGTTGTCAGAAAACAGCATGCCCCGACGATTCGCCGGGCATGTTTATTAGCGAGAATAAGAGCCTTTTACTTCGACCGCATTTTTGCCAAAAGTTCATCCACCGACACGCTGGCGATACGTGTCGCACGGTCTGACATCGCGTACGGTATAATCAATCTGCCGTTATGCGCAATCGCGCCGCAGGTGTAAACGACATTCGGCACATACCCTTCTCGTTCCGATGCATCCGGCGCAATGAGCGGTTCCCTGAGCCTCCCGATCACTTTCGCCGGATCGTCAAGGTCGAGCAGGATCGCTCCGATGCAATACTTTCTGACAGGGCCGACGCCGTGCGTCAGCAGGATCCATCCCTTGTCTGTTTCAATCGGCGAGCCGCAATTCCCTATCTGGGTGAATTCCCAGGGAGCGGCGGGTTGCATCAGGGGCGCAGGGGCGTTCCAGTGATAGACGTTGTCCGAGAAAACGATATAGAGGTTTTCAGCGTCGTGCCTCGATACCAAAGCATACCTGCCGTTGATTTTCCTTGGGAAGAGCGCCATTCCTTTGTTCTTTGCGGCGTCCCCGCTGAGCGAGTTGATCCGGAAGCGAACGAAATCGGTTGTCTCAAGAAGGAGCGGCATGATTGTCTTGCCGTTGTACGCCGTGTACGTGGAGTAATATGTAATGGTGCCGTCATCGTCCGTGAACCGTACAAACCGTGCGTCTTCAATGCCATTGGATTCAAAGGACGAAACTGGGAAGATAGCCCGCTCCGAAAGAGGCACCTGCTCTGAAAAATTTATCTCATAGTTAAGCTCAAGCAGCGATTCGAGAGCCCCGACAGCCCGGCGCTGAGCGGCCGAAAGTTTCGCGCCCCGCTTTTTCAATCGTGCAATTGTGGCCGTCAATTGAGAGCGTGTAAATTTTGCCGGCAGCGGTTTGATGATCTTTTTCATCGAAGAACTCCGGCGGTCTTCATCCTGAAGCTTGCTGAAAAATTCGGATGTGATGAATACCGGATCGGGATTCACTGTTGGAGTAGTAACAATCTTGCCAGCCGCATCCATTGAGACGTTACCCTTCTTGTCGATGACACCCGTTCGAAACTCGATGGAAGAGATGTGTCCTTCTCCGGTCGCCCGCAGGCTCATGATGAACCGAAGCGCGCCGGAGGTCAGCCCGCTCTGGTCATGATGCGGGACAATTGAAGGATTGAAGAGGGCTGCCGCCTCCAAAGAATATTCGCACGTAACATATGAGCCAAGGAGCAGACGCTTTACTTTCGACAACTCGCTGCGCGGCGGCAGAAAAATTTTGGCCCGTTCGTAACCCAGCCGGAATGCTTCTTCGAGATCCCGGTGGCGGCCCCGGAATTCAACAAACACGGTATCGAGAATATTCCTCGATTCCTCATCGGTCAAATCCACTACCCGTTGAACAAGCCCTTTCATTCTCGCCGCATATCCCGGACTGAGCGGGAGTACCGGAGTAAACGGTTTGATAATGACCCGCGATATATCCGGTTCGATCAGCACGGCTTGCCGCCGCACTTCGAGTTCTTCCCTCTTCATAGACTCCTACTTTCTTTCTAGTTGAACAATTCTCCCGATCGTCAAACGCCGCTTGATCCTCACAGCGCCCGAAGTCTGAGCCTTTCTTTAATCAATTTTTGAGGAAGATGCGAGATAATCCGGACAACTTTCGGTATCCCCGCATCGACATCGAAATAATTGTCATCCATTTCGACATTGTCGTTTTCTATTTCAATCCTTAAATTTTTGCTCAGCGTTGCAGATATAATCGTGATAGAGTAAACGCCATCAGCAGTATTCGTCAATTGGAATTCGACACTCGGCACTCGTTGTTGCATATGTTTCGGCTCAACAAAAAAATGCCGGTTTTCGGAAAGCATGACATCGTCTTTTTTCAAGCACGCCAATAGATACGATTGAGCCGGGTCGAGACGAGAGCATTCCGCGATCCCTATTTTCATGAGCAGCGTAGACCCGTTGCGGCCGATGCCGATATCCGCTGTCTTAGACCACGCCACAGTTCCGTCAAACGAGCGGAGTGTAACTTCGAGTGTCGCGCTTAGAGGCGAGAGCATGTCGGATGTTCCCCACACTTCCATGTGCGATCCTGCATTTTGAAAACTCACAAGCACCGGCGACAAAAATTTTTTTGCATAATAGTACGCCGCCTTGGGGCGCAGCGCGCTGTCGATCACCGACCAACTCGTTACGGGCCAGCAATCGTTGAGCTGCCAGAAGAGAGAACCCGCCGTGTGAAATTTTCGCCGCCTCCAATGTTCGACGGCGGTTTTCAACGCTTCAGCCTGAATGATCTGGCCTTTGTAGATGAAATCTGCGAGATCCGTTCCTACATTCACATGACCGGCCTGAAAACGATACAGCCGCTCAGTCCCCTCGGGAAGTTTGTTATGATGTTCAAGCACCCGGCTTTGAGGATTGAGGTCGGAGAGTATCGTTACCTGTTCGAGCGTTCTCAGGTGGGGAGGCGCTTGAAAACCAAATTCTGTAACAAACCGTGCGTTGTCTTTTTCATATTCCTTATAATCCTTCCACCTGGCCCACATCTCCCATTGATGATGATTGCCGTTCGATTCGTCGTTCGGAAATCCTTTTCCGAAGGGAGAACTCCGCCAATATGGACGCGTTCCGTCGAATTCACGGCAAATGGACGGCAGGAGCGTCTTGAAAATCTTCGAGCCCGTCATCTCGTCCGGCGACTTGCCCGGATTGTGCTGGCAGAATATCCACTCGCATTCATTGTTGCCGCACCAGAGAACAATGCTCGGGTGATTTCGTAACCTCTTGACGGCCTTTTCAGCTTCATCTTTGACTTGTTTCAGAAACCACGGCTGTTCGGGATATTCGGCGCAGGCAAACATGAAATCCTGCCACACCATCAAACCGCAGCGGTCGCATAGTTCATAGAATATCTCCTGCTCATAAATGCCGCCTCCCCACACGCGAAGCATGTTCATGTTTGCTGACTTCGCCATACCGAGTAGTTTCTCATAGGTCGCGTCAGCGATTCTTGGAATGAACGAATCGCTCGGAATCCAATCCGCACCTTTGCAGAAAATCTTTTCCCCGTTTATCTCAATGACGAACGACGTTCCTTCCTTATCAGGCTCCTGGAGTAATCGAACTGTTCGGAGTGCAAATGGAATTTCGAGCCGTTCCTCCTCCTCGTCTCTTGATACAAGAGAAAATACCGCCCGGTACATCGGCTGTTCGCCGTATCCATTTGGCCACCAGAGCTTCGGTTTTTTCACGCGAACGCGAAATTTCATTCTCCCGCTTTTTACCCGTCGTTGATCCGTAACAATCGATTTTTCATCCCAAATTTCAGTGCGCAATTGCATCGGCGCCGAAGTGAACAGCGATACATCGATTGACATTTCAACGACCGCTTCGTTCTTTTTGACAGAAATGACTCTCACGAAGGGCGATTGCAATGCGGCAAGTGCATGGGCTTCAAGCCTGATGCCGCGCCAGATGCCCGATGTCGCCAATCGAGGCCCCCAGTCCCATCCGAACGAGTACTGCGCCTTCCGTGCATAGACCCGATGAACCTCATGACCGGCGGCGAGCGTACCATACTTCTTTTCCAACGCCTTCGTCCGCAGCACCGGAGAATCAAAATGGATCTCGATACAATTCTTCCCCTTCCGCAGAAATTCTTTCACATTGAACCGGTGCTCAACGAACATATCCGCCGATGATGCGACCGGCTTGTTGTTGATCCGGATCTCTGCGTACGTATCAAGCCCTTCTGCGACAAGTTCAATCCGCTTCTCTTTGAGAAAATCTTCATCGACGTCGAATTCACGCCGGTACATCCATTGCTGCGAATCGACCCATCGTACTTGTTCCTCGTTCATGCGGTAGAACGGGTCGGGAATCTTTTCGTTCGCCATCAGGTCCGTATGCACAGTGCCGGGAACATTTCCGCTCATCCATTCTGTGATGCCGGTAATGTCCTTCGGAAGTGTTCGATATTTATCGATAGCTTTGAATTGCCACGTTCCGTTGAGTTCTATTTTTTTCATACTCTCTTTTGGCTAGAAGCCATTTCAAAAATGGTTTCGATGTAGAATGCATTTGTAAATGTCATGCTGATCCCGCCGCATTTTGGCGGGAGAAGCATCCACTACACTGAAGCCTCGTAGATTCACGATGCATGATTGTCATGGATTCTTCACTCCGCTTCACTCCGTTCAGAATGACTTTTTTTGGGAGTTTTTGAGATAGCTTCTAATAAAGACAGGCACGTTCGTGTTCAACACTATCAACGCAATAAAATCATTTTTTTCACAAGAACGGCATTCGCCGTTTGCAGCTTGTAAAAGTAGACTCCGCTTGCGCAGCTGGCCGCGTTCCACGTTACGGAATATTCACCGGCAGCAACTCTGTCTTTCACCAATGTTGTAACTTCTCTCCCCAACACGTCAAACACTTTGAGCACGACAAATCCCGGCGAAGGCATTGCAAAACGAATCGTCGTCGACGGGTTAAAGGGGTTGGGGAAATTCTGTGCGAGAGTGAATTCCGTCGGAAGGACAACGCCTCGCTGCTTTCCGATCCCCGTAGTGATATCATAAAAAGCCGAAATCTGCGATACCGGAAGCATATAATCAAATATTCGAATGTCGTCAAGCACACCGTCGAAATTGTAGGTGTTGTTCCCGGGGAGGTCCTGGCCGATCGTCAGATCTGATGTCGTCGTATTGATAAGTCCTGGTAATGAGGTGAAGGCATCAAGCTGGCCATTCAGGTAAATTTCCATATCCGATCCATTGTACGTGCCGGTAACATTATACAAACTATCGAGAACGAGGGGCGTTTGGGAATCTAGATCTTTCGCCTTCGAATCCACAGAGTTATTCACGGTCCATCGGAGCTTATTAGTATTGAGCGAGATTGAAAACTTCCACCTGTTCTGCCAGCTCCCGTGAGAAATCGGATATTGTTCCCTGGTGGGATAGAAAAATCCTACCGTCATCCAGAAGTTGACCGTGATACCGTTCTGAAAATTCAGTGCTGAATCATTGGGAACATCGATCGATGCAGTCGCACCATCAAAGGCGTATGCGCTGTTGACATGCCCGAAGCGATCGCTGGTAAACGCTCCGCCGCCGCTCGCAGTACCATCGTGATGATTACCGCTTGCATCCTTCGTATCTCCGTTGAACGGATAATATGCGACTAAACTTCCAGTTTGCCAATTGGAAAAATCTCTCACTTCCAATCCTACGCTGTCTGCGGCAGTTCCGCCATGACCGTCATCGACGGTGCATTGGATGTAATAGTTGTCCGCCGTTTGCGGAGATTGCCAGGTAATGACAGATCCCGTACCTGTCAGCGAGCCCTTCGCGGTGGACCAATGATACGTTAACGTGTCGCTATCCGGGTCTGTGACGAAACAGCTGAGCGTACTTTTTGCGCCAAGATCGATCTTTCCCGGCGATGCTTTCATTTTTTGTATGACCGGCGGATGATTGATTGATTGCACAACGATGATCGTATCTGCCGCCGCCGCTTGCGCTCCGAGGCCGTCGGACACAATGCATTGGATGACATATTTGCCGATTGTGTCCGGTGCGTTCCACGTAATACGAGTGCCGCTTCCAACGATCGAACCCCCGGAAGCGTTCCATGAATACGAAAGTGTATTGCTATCCCTGTCAGCAGCGGTACAATAGATAAATGTTGAATGCTTTTCGAGTACGGGTACCTGCTGTCGGGAGTGAGGCTTTTGATTCTTGGAGGATAGATTCCGCCCGCATGGCCGGAATGATAATCGACGACCCAGCCGTTGATGAGCATCTGATCGAGGTTGTAAGTGGGAGTAACCGACGCCGGCGTATTCACGACGAGTACGGCGCTGTTCGCGCTGATCGGCACGGCAACCACACCGGAGCCATTCCTTACAATGTACGAATGCGACACAGCATCGTACAAATCGTGCTGGCCAAACCCCGCATTGAAACTCACGGAATGCTGGATCGAATCAGGATTGAACATAAGAAATGTCGGGTATGCAGCGGCGTGAAAATAATCGGTTTTCAATACATCCAAACACAAGATCATCGGAACGTTGGTCGTGTCGATGATGCCGCCAAAGATTCCGGCGTGCGAAGACCCATATAGCGCAAAGTTGGTTGGGTTGCCGTTCCCGATAGCGTCTCCCGTCGCATACGGTGTGATGCTGCCGTTCCACTGGTGCATCGATTCATGCGCGATGAAAGATTGGGGATCGTATTGGTGCGACCATGCAGCACCGTCCTGGTTGCTGTCGGGCAAATAGTTCGTGTAAAAAAGCCGTGCTGCATCTGCTGCATTCAATACCCACTTCCCAATCGAGCGGGCAAAGCGCGGGTCGTATCGTACCATTGGGACGAGAGCGCCCACCTGTTCGAACGTGTTCATCGTAAACGGATAGCCGTTGCCGCTGCCGTATCCTGTCTCGCCGATAAGCCCGTCGCAATCATATCCTCCCCAATTCCCAACTGTCACTCCCCACAATCTGGAATTGTCGCTCCCGTCAGAAAAACACCAGTTTACAATTTTCACCATGTCGTACGTTGTGCCCAGCTCGGCATTCATCCTCGCGGCAATGTATGCGCCATACGGCAGCTGGAGTTCGTATGAAGGATTCGAACTGACTTGATATGCGAGCAGCGACTCCATTGCAAGTTCTGCACCGATTCTGTATTGTGCATTACCCGTTTGAACATAGGCAGAATAGAGCAGCCATGCGATAGTCCCTCCTGCTTCCGGCTCAACCCACCCGGAGTTTGTTGGAGTCATGGTTGAGAGACTCCAGGCAGTATGGTACAGATTGGCAAGACTCCACGGAGTAGTCCCCGCGCCCATCGCATTTAACGCAGCTAACCATCGATTTGCAACAGCGACGGATTGATTCTGAAAATTTCCGGTCGTAGGATACATGCTGTAGAGCTGGTAGAAAAATACATTTGGCATCATGTCATACCACCAATCGCTTCCGCTGGAGCCCCCCGGGTTATTGAGGTACACATCCTCTAATGGATTCTGGTTGAACCAATTCTGACATGCCGATACCCAATTAAACCCGAACTGATTGGTCTTATCGATCCCAACAAGACTCGCACTCACGACGGCAGGAATACAATTTATCGCCTCCACTGTTTGAGAGGGCGACTGACCGACATAGCTCGAGAGACTAAAATTCTGACCCACTACTGACACGAGGGGCAAGTATGTACCGCTATCTTTCGAATTAAATACGAGCGAGTCGTATCCAACAGCGACGCTCTTCCAGTTCCTCATCGAATATGGCGACGGCTTATTGGGCATAAGATCAATTCTCGCGATCGAAATCTGCTGGGCAACAGAGACGCATGTCGCTGCAATCGAAGCCAGGAGAATAACTCCGATGTTGAGATACGCCGATCTTTTTTTCCAACAGTTCATCGAACATATTTCCCATCATGCAGCGTCAAGGTTCCGGCCGTCTCGTCCAGCGCGAGAGTCAATTCATCGCCGGAATCGTTTCGAAACATCGCTTGGATCAAGTGTTCCTGCGGCGATTCTTTGATTTTCTTGTACCACAGATATTTCTTCGCCAGAGGATATTTGTCGATTTCAACAAGCGTATGCAGCGCTTCAATTGTCGATTCGGCACCGGAATTCTTGTTGAAGGTCAGCGAATCCATGATGCCGTCGAAGCATATGCCGCTCCGGGTATCATACATCTGCTGGTGCGCAATATTATTTCCAAACAACCACGACGCGGCAAGTCCTGCCATTTTCAGGTATGTTTCATTCTTCGTTGCGTCGTACAGCCGAAGAAGTCCCACGGCGATCGGGCGGATACAGTAGGCTATTTGTTCGCGGTTAACATTGCTGTCGGGATGAGCGATATCCATTTCCTTCATATATCCTTGAATAAGAAGGCGGCTGTAGAAGCCTTGCGCTTCACGTTCACCCGAGCGGATCATCGCGCTGTCGTTGAGAAGCATGCCTGCGCCGGCAAGCGATTGCGTTTGTCCGTTGCCCCACATATGCCACATCGTTTCCCACGATCGATGGAGTCCGTACGGAAACGTCGCCGCGTTCCCGTCTTGCATCATCATCAACCCGTCAGCCAATTTTTTGATATATTCTTGAACTCTTGATTCATGAGTTGCGCGGCAATATTCTGTTAGTCCCATCAGCAACTCCGAACTTACATCTGCGCCCGATTCATACACCAGCCATTCCGGTATTCGAAGTTGTCCGGCATTTTTCGTTTCCCCGTATTTTTTCATCAGCGCGTCGATGTGCGGAAATGTGCTGATGATTCCATCCTTGAGCCGGGATGCGAATACAGTGTCAACATCTCTGAATATCCGGTATCCGAGCGACATGCACCAAACGCCGCGTGCAGCCCACCAGCCGAACGATTTGTAGCTTGTCTTTCCGGTGCGGTTGATGGTGTGGTCGGCCAACACAAAATTGTAGAACTCGCCATCCTTTGTCTCCATCGCCAACACAAATTTGAGAAGTGAGCGTGCCTCCGCAAGCTTTGAGCTGTCGTGAGTAAGCTCAAAGCTGCGCAACAAAACGACTGCCGCCCGGGCGGCATCGTCGACACACGCAATGCCTTCCGGTCCCGATTCTTTCGCATCAACCCATTTGTAGCCCGGGTAATTTGAATAGATATGAACGATGCTCACCGTGTCGCCTACATTTATTTTCTCGGTGAGATATTCAAGATGTTTGAAATTCACCAGTGAAGGCTCCTCCTGCGCCCGCGCAATATACAGGGAGAAGACGGAGAACGAGACAATTTTCAGAAAGTTCTTCATTGTTGTCCGGACAATTTTGACTTCAAGTTCTTTTTCAATTATTCGGTTCACTTATACTCTTGAGAGTTTTTCCTTCCCTTTTGGTAAGCAAGCGCTTCATTCACGCCGTCCAGGGAAAATCTATCGATC
>CAWJKX010000035.1:0-11076 GCA_963843065.1 uncultured Bacteroidota bacterium | reverse complement strand
ATCGATTGCCCCCAAAATTATGAGTATGCATATAATAAGCTCAATCAAATCTCTTGTCTGATCGTTTCTTGTGTTCATACGGCTCCTTTTCAAACCAGTTGATCAAATTGCATGTTCGTTAAAAATGCCGGCCGATTATTTTATTAGCATGAGTTTCTTTGTGTCAACAAAACTCCCGGCAGTAAGCCTGTAGAAATACACTCCGCTGGACAAATTGCTCGCATTAAAAGTAACCGAGTGACTGCCCGCAGTCTGACGTTCTGGAGATTGCGATGCAGATTTGTGAATGACCGTCTACTTCGCTTTTTTCAGCAATGATGCGACAGCACTCTTGTGAACACCAAATCCGAGCATCTTCAGTTTCACATAGTCCTCGCTGAAGAAGAAGTATCCGGGGTGTGAATTATTCCGCGACCCTGACCCTGAGTCCTTGATCAGATACCAGTCTTTCCCATTCTTCTGACAGTACCCGACGACATGGATCCCATGATCGTCTGAGGTGGTTCCGTTGCTAAACCGGAACTGTCGCGCGCTTTCGTCGATGAACTGGGAGGGGATGTCGAATGTCGGCACCACCGCAACGCCCGCATGTCCATCAATTCCCGGTTCAGAAACATCTCCCCAAAGCTCGACAGTATATCCGTCCCGGACTGCTTGCTTGAACGCTGCCATGAATTCGTTGAGAGGAACATTATAGTATTCTCTGCTGTGCCACCAATTATCGGGGACCTCATATTCGATATATGTGTAGTACGACTTGTCCATAAAAGAACATATGCTGACGTAATCGTCTACGTTGAGCTTTGTGATTTTCTCATAGTACTCCAGCGGCGTCATTTTTTTCCCTTCGACTATGATTTCCTTTCGGGGGCTCGCCGATGTAGTGGTTCATGATTGCCCTTACGGTCTCCTCCGCCTGGTTCTCGCTCCACGCGTTAGAGGATTTGAGGGATTTGAGATAGGCGCTGATCTCCTCGAACATCTTTGTATGGTCATGGAAGGGTTGGCCGTTTAGCAGGCCGGTATAGGCTTCCGCGGGCACGATGCCGTATTTTTTCCAATCCCTGTATACAGCATTTGCTTGTGAGCCTTCCCCGATGTCCGATTTCCCCCGGGCGCGAACGTATCCGCGTGTCTTCTCGACGTACTCCCAATAGACAGTATAGAGCTCAGACAGTTTGATCTGTCGTTTCGATTGTCTATAGATCTCCGATTCCAGCATTGATGTTGTTGAAAAGCACCAACACATGCCCGACTTGGCCTGCGATACAGGCTTATTGTGCCAGTATTGTGTGAATTCGCTGATCTCACGCGGAGCATCGATCTTGCTGAAATCGACACGAAGGATCGGTTTTTTGGCCGTATCTTTTTGATAGAATTGATCGAGCGATTTACTCACCGAATCCATGAATTCATTCTTCGACACAACAAAAGCTGCGGTGTCTCTCCGCTCGGTTGTTTGTCCGGCAACCGAGCCATAAATAAGGAGGAGCGCTGCAAACAGAATTATGGATAAACGTTTCATCGATGGACCTTTCAATGTGTGGATGAATGATTTATCATGCCGATTTAGAAAGCGGGCCGCCTTTGCCCGGTGTACCGGCCACAAGCGGGGTTACACTGCACATGCTCTTTTTTGTATGGCTTCTCGCCGAGCTCCTTATACTGTTCCTTAAACACAAAAACCCTCATCTTCGCACGCGCGAATCCGAGGGTTTTTCTGTGTCATCATGTTCTCCCAGCTCCCCCGGGAAGGCTGTACGCGAAAAAGTACACTTATTCGATGGGAGAGTCAAGGTAAAAAAGGCCATTGCTGGCGTTTGAATCTTCTACATGCGTGCTATAAAAAGACTGAGTACAATCACCCGTTCATCTTCTGCACGAAATCCAAAATCAGGTACGGCTGCGAGAAACTCACCGACATCTTTCAGGTTGTTCGTTTTCGAAGCCTGTTCCTGCTCGACTGCTTTTCCGAGTATGGATATATCAACCTTTTTTGTCGGTTAGCTACACCATGATTTCCGATTGCTTCCCTTTGTTGTTTGTCAAATAACTGAATGTTGGATGGTCTGGAGTTTTCATCGCTCTGACCTAATGTCAATTCACGTACATCCAGAGCCGAGAATCTTTTTGCTCATCTCGGATGTAGAGCACACCCCCTGGTTCAAGGGCGGCTCCGATTTTGTCGATGTCATTGTCCAGGTCTTTCGATCCGATCATCGCCAGCACAACGCCCACCGCTTCAATTGATTTTACCCGTATTTTGGAGATTTTCGCCGCGGATCCGCTGTCGGAGCTTTCAATGATGAGGCGGTCTTGCATTTCGGAACTTTCTTTCATCTCCTGATCGAACTTTCCGCCATAAATTTTCGTCTCGCTTTTCCCGGCGCTGTCTTTTATTCGCTTGACAGACCCGTCCCGGTATATTTGCAGAAGCGATTCGTACGACATTTTCACGCCGTTCATATCGAAATCTCCCCCCGAACTGCCGAGAAGCTTCACAAGCGAGAGGGAAACAGCGATCTTTTGAATCGGCACGCCGTCTTGCGACTCTACCATCCAAATGCATTTTGTTTGTGCTTCAGCCTGACAGAACACGGCAACGGTAAGTAGGATGCTTGAAAGCACGAGAATTTTATGTTTCATGAGAAACCTCCTTTTTTCCCCCTGACTGAAAAATAAGGCACCACAAGCTTTACGAGGTGAGCAAGGGGAAAGTTTCGACGGTGTCTAACCGGCAACGGTTATCAATAAGAATGGATGCCGTCAACGACGATTCCGCCAATCAGGAAGATGTTTGCCAAAGAGGGTAGGTGAGGGATTGATATGAGGCTTTGTCTATGCTGAAACGGTTTCTTGTTTAACTTGAAAATTCCATTTGCGTTGGCTCAGGGAATTTTCAAGTTAAAAGCTTTTGCACTCGCATCCGCTTTGCCACCATTCATACTTATGCGGGTAGATGCAAAGAATAGAAATGCCGCCGCCAACCGCTTCGGGATGGGCCAGAATCTCAAGCCCGAGGAGAGTATTGATTTCTACGGTTATAGAATCTCTCCCATGTCCAAGGTACGCGGGATGCGTGGAGAGGAATCTGTCAATTTCGACAGTGTTCCCAAGTTCAATCTTTATCGGATATTTACCTACCCTCATTACTTTTCCGCTGATAAGGGAGGTGTCTCCATTTTTCAGGATGTTAATATCATGGAACTCCACTATATAAGAGCTTGCGACTCCCTCCTCGAACCCGAAGAACGCAACCGACACATAATCACCCCTTACGCCGCCGGAAATTTGTCGTTGAATGGTTCCAGAGTATGGTTCGAGAGTATTGAGCGCCTGTTTTTTGAAAAGGGAAGCAATTGCAGAAAGGTTCGCTCCGATCTTGCACGCTTGTCGAGCATCCCGTTCAATAGCATTTTGTCCGTCGATGTAGGGAATGACATTCCCGGAGATGGCGAAATACACACTGTCATTTCCACGAAAGACTTTGCACCCGTATCCAAAGCCGGTAAGCGAGTTTTTCTTATCGAATTCTGTAAACTTGCTGTCAACTCCGATCACAATTGCATCGTGGAAGCAATATCCGAACACCGCTGTTCCCCTATGAATCTGGCCGAGGCAAATGTTGGAGATAAAAAGGAACAAAGGGACTATTATGGAGACAGATTTCATGGTAATCGCCTTGCTATGTAAACGAAAGTGTGAATACTTTTGGAATAAGAATCCCTCAGCTGAACGCTCAAGCCTATGCGACTTTCAGAACATCGGCCGCGTATAGGACAGCAATTGGGATTTTTTTTGACCGAAAGAAAAAAATATTTAATAGAAGCTGGGCTCTATTTTTCCATCTTAATATATAATACTCAAGTCTCCAAAAGCCATATGATCGGCTTCGTTGCCGTCGAGCCCATCGTCGGTTTCAATTCTTAGAACCTTCCCTAAGCCTAAATCCAAATCTACTTTTCGGCTCTCTTTGCCGCTGAGTTCGTTTCCGCACAGAAGTTCACCGTCTATAAAAATTCGATACCGCATCTTGCCCTGATGAATAGCGCCTTCTTCTTCTGCCCAGCCGGCTATACCCAAAAGATGTCCCCCCTTTTTGGGCAATAGAAATTCAGCGTAAGCAATGATACCGCCATTTTCGGGATGCATAACGATCCCCTTTCTATATTTCTTGCCGCAGATAACCAAGTCATCCCTCCAATAAGGTCTGTCAATGCCCATCCCACCATGAACATTGCCGGAGCGAATGATTTTCAAATCCGAGACATATATCTTCATTCGATTGTATCCGTTGCGACTTTCATCATACACGTTATCGTGAAGCGTGTGATGGGCCGCTACTCCGTTCGTTGGCGTCTTCAACAATTCAAGCAACATCTTCGTTCGATCCTCCGTAAGGTGTGCCAGATACATTGCCTGATTCATGGGAAGGGGATCCCTTTTCTCGACGGAAACATGTTTAGGATATTTCAATGTCAATTGAGCATCTCGAAACTTAATCCATATTCGTTCGGAAGCTCTGAGATTTTTTATGAAGATCGTATCGTGACGTTTTGCAAGAAGAAGCCTTTGGTAGACATCATTTAAGTTTTTGTCGCTTTTTTCAAAAAATGCACGGCCGGTGATAGCATCCGCAAAACTCGCTGAGGGTAAATTTACATGCTTGAGTAATGGAGATTGAGGAGACCAATCTCCTTCCCCATAAGTTGTTTTCATGAAATGTCCGGTGGGATCCGATACCCAGCCGGTATTCATGTCGACGAACGATGATAAACTCAGCCAGTAGGGAATTGGCGTGTTTGCGGAAGTCCAGGAATTTCCACCGTCCGAAGTCTTCAAAACCGTGCCGGATCTTCCCGTTGCCCATCCGGAATTATTAGTGAATAGTTGCACAGTGAATAAAGGTGAGACATTTTCCTGTCCGGCAGTCCATGTCTCTCCGCCATCGGTTGTTGTAAAACTATTGCCGTAGTCGTAACCGAGATCGCTCCCGACAATGCAACCATGCATAGCGTCTCCAAAGGCCATTCCCCAGAAATTTAATGTTGTGTCGACAATCGTGGTAGTCCAGGTAGCTCCGCCGTTTGTGGTCTTAACCAGCGCACCGTTGGAACCGCAGGCCCAACCCTTTTGGGTCGAAGTGAAGACAACGGAACAGAGGCTGGCAATCGTCTGAGTTGGCTGATTGGTCCACGAGGCTCCTCCATTTGTTGTCGCGACAATGACCCCGCTGTCGCACACGACCCATCCATGAAGCGCATCGATGAACCGCATAGCTTTGCAAAGACGCTGTGTCCCCGATTGCTGCTGTTTCCATGTCTTTCCGGCGTCTGTCGTGCTGAGTATAACGCCCCCCTGTCCGCTTACCCAGCCTCGCGCCGTATCCACAAATGAAAGACAGAACAACTCATTGGAGACGCCTGAAGATTGGCCCAACCAATGAGCGCCTCCGTCGGTTGTCTTGAGGATCATTCCATTTATACCAACGACCCATCCAATCGAACTATTCACGAATTGCATGAGGTTGTATTCGTCCCCGTCAAGAGTTGATCCTTGATCAATCGAATGCGAAAAGACGCTGGTAATTGACAGAAGAATTAAGGTGAGAAGCGAAAAGGTCGATCTCATGTCGATGTCCTTTCGATGTCTTTAAGTATAAAGAGAATGCTTCCTCAATGCTAGTGCTGTTTCAACTAAATAAAGTTGTATTTGTACAAGGATGTTCATCCTGATCCCGCCGAAAGGCGGCGGGACGCGACGGCCTCCTTCGACGCTCCCGTTCCGCTTCAGCAGAACGGGATTGCTCAGGATGAGCCGTCGCGGCTGCGTCGAAGGATATTGATGCACTTCAAAATACAATATTTATTTTTGGAAGCGGCACTAGTTGAGTGGGCTTTGCCCAACGCCGCCCGCAGGATTACAGCATAATGGGGGATTGCCCGGTAGGTTTCGAACTCCCCACCATAGTTTCCTCCGTTGCAAAACTAATGCAATTCACCTACAATTGCAACCTGAAGAGGTTAAAAAGAGGTGTCGAAGCTCTTTCGTATTCTCGATCCACATGCATGCGATGAAGAGATTCAACCCAATCGCTCTGGCATAGACATTAATCCTATTTCAATTTGTTCATCCCATCCTTTTTTCCCTACCAAGAGTCATACTAAAGATATAGCCAACGGCAGAAATGTTTTTCCGTAACCTTACAACGTATTTGCCGTATGGTATGGAAATATTAAGTGTGAAAATCTTGAGACTAGTAAGAAATTTAATCTTTCCGGTTATTCTCTTTGTCATTTTTGGAACTTCTGAATCTGCGGTTGCAGAAATTTCAAAGAACCAAAAGAGTTTTTCGGTCGCTGCAGTAAAAATTCAAGGTGATATCGAGCTTACCGGAAAACTTTCGGACCCGCGATGGAAATCCGCACCGACGGTTGAGTGTCCCTATGAAGTCCAGCCGGGTGAGAACACTCCTGCAAATCAGCGAACATTTGTAAAGATACTGTACAATTCACGGTTCATCTATTTCGGCTTTGCTTGCCGCGACAGTGCGCCATCCGCAATCCGCACGCATATCTCGGACAGGGATAATGTTTGGGCCGACGATTTTGTCTTTGTTGAGATCGATACGTATGAAGATAATCAGCGTGCGTACGAATTCGTCGCGAATCCGTATGGGATACAGGGAGATTTGATGAGGACGGGAAACAATGAAGATGCAAGCTGGGATGCCGTCTGGTATTCAAAAGGGACAGTCAACGACACAGGCTATGTTGTCGAAATTGCCATACCGTTCAAAAGCATACATTTCCCATCGAAAAAATTACAGGATTGGACGATTGCGATCCTTCGAAACTTTCCGAGAGCCAGCCGGCAACAATTCTCCTGGACGCCGTTTGACAGGAATGATCCCTGTTCCATCTGTCAGGGAGGGACATTACGAGGATTGAAAGATCTTGAAGCGACAGGCACACTGGAGGTGCTTCCGTACGTGATGGGGTTTCAGTCAGGAAATCTCACGAATACAGACGACCCCACATCACAATTTTCCAACGGAAAAGTCAGCGGGAGAGTCGGCGGGGGAGTGAAGTTTTCGCCGAACCCCAGTTTATTCGCCGAAGCCGTCGTCAACCCGGATTTCAGTCAGGTGGAATCCGACGCAACACAAATCAGTGTGAATTCAAACTACGCGATTTACTATAACGAGAAACGGCCTTTCTTTTTGGACGGTGCGGATATCTTTAACACTCAACTGACTGATTTCTATTCGCGGATGATCAACAATCCAATCGGAGCCGCAAAGCTTATAGAAAAAACCGACGGGCTTACCATTGCGTATCTTACCGCGAGCGATAGAAATTCTCCCTTTACAATTGCCGGAGAAGAAGGGAGTTCATCGGTGGAAAGTTCTTTACAATCGTATTCGAATATCCTTCGCGCAAAATATGATTTCGGCACGCAATCATTTCTCGGTGCGCTGGGAACGGCAAGGAATTTTACTGACGCACACAATTACACGGGTGGCATTGACTGGAACGTATATCTTAACTCCAATTATTCGATCCGCGGGCAGGTCTTGGCTTCGAATACAAAAGAAATTAACGACACCACGGTCTTTTCCGACGACAGTTTTTTCGGGAGCACGAAAGATACTCCCGGATTCGATGGACAAACATACAACGGCACTGCTCTCTATACGCAATTTCGACGCGACGCGCGAGATTACAATTTTTATGTAACGTATCAGGATATTTCGCCGACCTTCCAGGCAGAGAACGGCTTTATTACGGGAAATGATATGCGCATGATCGACCTGCAGAATAACTATAATTTTTATCCACTGCATTCCGTGATTGATCAGGGTCAGCTGTGGATGGAGAACAACCTGCAGTTCGATTACAACAATGCGCGGAAACAACGCTGGACGGTCGCCGGAATCTATTTAGGGTTGAAGAGCCAGACGAACATCAATCTGTTGTATATACCCTATAACGAAGAATTGTATCATACCGTACGGTTCAACAAGATCAACCGCGGAGAGCTGCAGGTCAATTCAGCTCCGGCGACGTATCTCTCTGTTTCGGCAGATGTGCAGCTGGGCAAGTTCATTGACCGTGATTCGGCGCTAACCGGATACGGCCACAACATCTCCCTGTCGGCGACGGTTAAGCCGACATCGCAGTTAGAACTTGATTTGTCGTTCTCCCGTTCGCGCTTATCAAACTCTTCGACGCAGCAACTTTTCTATGATGGATATATTTCGAGGTTCACGGGAATCTATCAATTCAGTTCCGATGTATTTTTTCGTTTGATCGGGCAATACGATCAATTCAGCAAAGTTGTTGAAATTGATCCGTTGCTGAGTTACAAATTAAATCCTTTTACCATCTGTTACGCCGGTTCAACACACGACCTGACAGACTTTGGTAATCCGTACGGCTTCGAACAAACCGAGCGGCAGTTCTTTATAAAGCTGCAATATCTCTGGAGAGAGTAAGCAACTGGTCAATAAGAATAAAAAAAGCCCGGCATCACCGTCGATACCGGGCTTTTTCGTTTCACCTGGATCTACTTTAGCAGTACCAATTTTCTTGTTTGCACGAAATTCCCCGCTTGTATCCGATAAAGGTAGACGCCCGAAGAAAGTCCGGCGCCGTTGAATGTCGCGCCGTACGAGCCGGGTTCTTTCTCACCGTTGACCAGCTCGGCAATTTTCTGGCCGAGCATATTGAAGACAACAAGAGTCACATGCGAGCGGGCGGGAATTTCATAACGAATCGTTGTCGAAGGGTTGAACGGGTTTGGATAGTTCTGCTCAAGTGAATAGGCGGCGGGGCTGAGCGGAGTTTTTTTCACAAGATCGATGACCTCTCCTCCTCCTCCACTATTTTCGGGTACTCAAAATCGTTCCGTTCGTGCCTACAACCCATACCATTGATGAATCGTATACCGCAATAGATTTGAGCGCCGTCGGTAAGTTGGTATATTGATAAATCCAACTCAATCCTCCGTCCGTAGTTCGAAGGATATAACTATACTGACCTACTGCCCATCCTCTCAGACTGTCGCTGAACCGCACCGCGTTCAGATCCTCGTACAACTCGTTTGTTGGTGATTCCCACGAGGCGCCTCCATCTTTTGTAAAGAGCATCGTTCCTGCTGCGCCGGCGATCCACCCGTTTTCCGGCGTCAAAAAGAATACTGAATTCAACGCGGCGTCGGTTATCCTCACCGGCCCGTACCAGTGGTCGCCGCCGTCCGTTGTCTTGAGGATCGTGCCCTCGTTGCCGACAGCCCAACCATTCGCAGTATCACTGAAATCCACACTCGCGAGCGAGCTTGTTGTGCCGCTTGATTGGGAATTCCAGTGCACGCCGCCGTCGGTGGTCTTGAGAATTGTTCCTTCATTGCCGACGGCCCAGCCTCTTAGTGAATCGGTAAAATCGATGCCGCCGATCCAGTTGTTGGTCCCGGTCGAACAGGTGTGCCACGTAGTTCCTCCATCTATTGTTTTAATGATCGTCCCGTTGTTGCCGCCTGCCCATCCAATTCCATTCTGTCCGTAAAATACAGCCCAGAGATCCGCAGTCGTTCCGGTACCTTTTGGATTCCAGCTGCCGCCTCCGTTGGTTGTACGATAAAATCGCTCCCCCGGTACCAGCGGCCAATCCGTTGTTAGAATCCGTAAAACTTACAGAAGAAAAATTCACGGGTGTTGGCAGAGCAGATTGGGGGTTCCAGGAATGTCCGCCGTCCGTCGTCTTCATGAGATCTCCTGCCGGGTCGGACACCCAGCCTGTATTCATATCGACGAAGGACGACAGGCTTAACCAGTAAGGAACCGGAGTTCCGGCATTCGTCCAGGAATTTCCGCCGTCCGATGTTTTAAGAACTGTACCGGATCTTCCCATGATCCAGCCGGAATTATTTTGGAATAGCTGTACCATGAACAATGGCGAAACGTTCACCAGTCCGGCAGTCCATGTTTCTCCGCCATTGGATGTTGTGAAAGTCTTGCCGTTGTAGTAGTCAAGGTCGCTTCCTACTAAACATCCATGCAATGCATCTCCAAATGCAATTCCCCAGAGATTCAAAGTCGAGTCGACAATTGTTGTCGTCCAATTGCCGCCGCCGTTCGTGGTCTTAAGGAGCGCCCCATTAGATCCGCAAACCCATCCATTTTGGGTCGAAGTAAAAGCAATTGAACAAAGGCTGGAATTGGTTTCGCTGGCGTGACTTGTCCACGTAGCCCCTCCGTCGGTTGTCGCGAGAACAATCCCTCCTTCGCAAGCGACCCATCCGTGAAGCGGATCGATAAACAGTATACTTTTACACAGGCTCTGTGTCCCCGATTGCTGCTGCTGCCACGTTGCCCCGCCGTCAGTCGTGACGAGGATGATACCCGCACGACCGCAAACCCAGCCCCGTTCAGCATCCACGAATGAAAGAGCGAACAACTCGTTGGAGACTCCCGACGATTGGTCAAGCCAATGGGCGCCGCCGTCATTGGTCTTCCGAATCAGTCCGTTTTGGCCGACGATCCAGCCGGTCGACGCGTTCACGAATTGCATGAGATTGAACGGGTTGACCACAGGGGTTGGCCCTTCAGGCGTCCATTGCGAAAAGAGATGGGAACACGGGAGTAGTAATATCAAGGTGAGAAGTGAAAAGATGGTTTTCATGTGGTTGTCCCTCCGGTTTCGGTGAGATTAAGTTGGAAGGTTCGCAAAACGAAATGTATTTTGCAAAAATGCACGGCCGATGAAGCAATCAGAAACAACCCTTGCGGTATGCGAACCCCATGTTTCAAACTGTGAGAAAAGTTCATCCTCAACGGCTTAACCGCCATGTCGAACCGTAGTACATCGAAAGATACCGCAAGAGTTATCGAGAGTCAAGCCGCGGGCAACTGGAGTAGACCGTAGCCGGAATGCAGGCAACTGTACGCCATGGACAGAATGTTTACCAAATCTCAGGGCCACAAACTGCAAACCAAGAGCTGTGAGCTCTCTGTTATCCTTGCTATTGTGCAATATCAAAAAATCTTTGTATATTTGTGCACGATGGAAACGTCAC